>NZ_LGDO01000482.1:0-47166 GCF_001279805.1 Streptomyces sp. XY431 | reverse complement strand
GCACGGGCGGGCGGGGCGGCACGGCGGGCGGCGGCGGGACCGGGGGCAGCGGGGCGGCGGCCGAGCCGATCACCGGGATGTCCGGCAGGGTCGGCGCGTGGTCCTCCTCCTCGTCCGCCGCGTCGCTCCCGAACGCCGCACCGGTCGCGGTGATCACCGGCAGGTCCAGCGCGGTCGCGGTCCGGGCGTCCTCCCCGGTGTCCGCCGCCGGGGGCGGGTCGATCGGCAGCACGGCGACGGTGATGTTGTCGTGCCCGCCGGCCGCGACGGCGAACTTCACCAGCGACTGCGCGGCGGCCAGCGGTTCGGTCCGGGCGTCCGGCCGGACGTAGTACGCCAGGTCGGTGGCGGCCTCGGCGTAGTTCCACAGGCCGTCGGTGCAGACCAGCAGCACGCCGGGCACGTGCGGGGTGAAGTCGAGGGTGTGCGGCACGACCTCCTCGGCGTCCGCGCCGAGCCAGCCGGTGATGGCGTGGGCGCGCGGGTCCGCGTACGCCTCGGCCTCGCCCATCAGCCCGGCCTCGACCATCCGGGCCGCCCAGGAGTCGTCCTGGGTGAGCCGGAACGGTTCGGCGGCGACCCGGTCGTCGGGGATCCAGTAGGCCCGGGTGTCGCCGACCCAGCCGATGGTGATCCGGCCGCCGGACGCGATCGCGCTGACGTAGGTGCAGGCCGGGGCGTTGACGTCGGGCCGGAGCGGCCGGGTGCCGTCGGTGGCGAGGGCGGCCACCGCGTCGGCCGCGTCGGCGATCGCCCGGCGCATCGCCCGGGTCGGGTCGGTGCCCGCCTCCAGCGAGCTGAGCAGCGACTCGGAGGCGGCGTCGACCGCGGTCTCGGAGGCCTGGTCGGGCCGGTCGGAGGAGGAGACGCCGTCGCAGACCACGGCCACCACGACCGGTTCGCCGCCGGGCAGCGAGGAGGCGGCGATGGTGAAGGAGTCCTCGTTGCGGTGGTGCCGCAGGCCCCGGTCGCTGACGCCGGCGACGCCGGCCAGCGCCTTCTCCATGTGGTCGCGGGGGCGCGGCTGGGCGCGGCCGCAGGCCTCGCAGTAGCCGTCGGGGGTCACCTGGTGGAGTCCGCAGTGCGCGCAGGCGACCGCGCTCCGGTCGGCCTGGGCGGGCACGGAGGGGGTGTTGGGCAGGGTCGGCGGGTGGTCCTCCCCGCCGCCGGGCCGGGCGGCGGACCAGCCGGCCGGCATCGCGCCGGGGGCGGGACGGCCGTCCCGGCCGGCCCCGCAGGACCCGCAGAAGACGTCCTCCGGGTCCATCGGCTCGGCACAGCTCTGGCACACGGTCTGCTGCGGCATCAGTTACACCCACGTCCTGGGACGGGCCCGGTTGGCCCGTTCCACCATCTCGATCCTGGTCTCGGCCCGGTCGGCCAACCGGGCGAGTACCCGGTAGGACTGCTCCAGGGCGAACCGCAGTTCCCTTTCCACCGCGGGCCGTCCCAGCACGCTGACCTCGCCCGTTGCCGGGCCCGCACCGGTCCCCCCGGGGGAACCGGCGGTGACCCAGCCGAGCGCCGCGCCGAGTACCTCGACGGCGAGTTCCTCGCGGCGGCGGTCGTCCAGGCGCAGTGCGGTCAGCTGCTCGGAGCTCGCGCCGAGGTCGGCGCCGAGCGGGTCGGTGGTGGGCCGCTCGCGCAGCCGGGCCCGGACGGCGGCGATCCGGGCGGCGGTGTACTGGCTGGAGGTGGCCGGGACGGTCTCCAGGGCGGCGACGGCGCCGGCCCGGTCGTCCTCGGCGAGCCGGACCCGGGCCAGCCCGAAGGCGGCGCTCAGGTAGCTCTGGTCGGTGCTCCACACCAGGCGGTAGAACTCGGCCGCGTCGCCGCCGTCGCCGAGGAGTTCGGCGCAGACGGCGAGGGCCAGCTTGGGGGCGGCCTCGCCGGGGAAGGCGTCGTAGACGGCGTCGAAGGCCTCGGCGGCGGCGCGCAGGGCCCGTTCGCGGGCCGAGGTTCCGTCGGGGGCACCGGCACCTGCACCTGCACCGGCTCCGGCGCCCGCGGCAGTGCCCGCACCGGCTCCGGCTCCGGCATCGGCTTCGGCGGCGGTGACCAGGGAGGCCAGGCCCCGGTACCAGACCACCCGCCAGTCGTCCGGGTGGTCCTTCTCCAGTGCGGCCAGCGCCTCGGCGGACTGGTGCGGCCGGCCGAGTTCGAGCAGGGCGCGCAGGGCCCGCAGCCGCCGTTCGACCGAGTCGGTGGGGGCGCCGTCCAGCGCGGTGAGCGCCTCGGTGGGGTCGGCGGCCAGCAGGGTGGCGAGGAAGCCGGCGTTCGGGTCGGCCGGGTCGACCCGGGGGACGGGCAGCGCGAGCGCGGCGGCGGCCGGGTCGACGGCGGTCAGCCGCAGTTCGCCGGGGCGCACCGTGGTGGCCACCAGCTCGGTGTCGACGACCCGGAGTTCGGGGCCGAACAGAGTGGACTGCGCGGGCCGGGCCCGGCCGTCCTGGAGCGCGAGCACCTCGCGCAGCACGCCGGTGAGCTGGTCGGCCATCTCCTCGGCGGAGCCGAACCGGCGGGCCGGGTCCGGGTCGGTGGCGCGGACCAGCAGGCGGTAGTAGGACTCGTAGGCGGCGAAGACCGGGACCGACTCGGGGCCGGGCAGGGTGTCCCGGTAGGTGGTGGAGTAGCCCTGGAAGTCGAAGCTGAGCACGGCCAGGGTGCGGGCCACCGTGTAGAGGTCGGAGGCGGGGGAGGGGCCGTCGGTGGCGATCTCGGGCGCCTGGTAGCCGATGGTGCCGTAGATCGGGCCGTCGTCGTCGAGGCGGCGGACGGCGCCCATGTCGATGATCTTGAGCGCGTCGCCGCTCTGCAGCACGTTGTCGATCTTGAAGTCGCAGTACACCAGGCCCCGGGAGTGCAGGTAGCCCAGCGCGGGCAGCGCCTCCAGCCCGTACGCGATCGCCTGCTCGACCGGCAGCGGGTCGCGCCGGCCGTCCGGGAGGCGGCGCTCGTTGGCGATGTCCTTCAGGGACTTGCCGCCGACGTACTCCATCACGATGTAGCCGTCGGTGGCGCCGGTCCGCAGGTCCGGGTGCTCGACGAAGTTGATGATGCGGACGATGTTCGGGTGGTCCACCTCGGCGAGGAAGCGGCGCTCGGCGACGGCCACCGCCAGGGCGTCCTCGTCCCCGGTGTCCAGCAGGCCCTTGAGCACGACCCACTTGTCGTTGACCCGCCGGTCGACCGCCAGGTAGATCCAGCCGAGCCCGCCGTGCGCCAGGCAGCCGACCACCTCGTACTGCCCGCCGACCAGGTCGCCGCGGCGCAGCTTGGGGGTGAACGAGTACGGGGTGCCGCACTTGGTGCAGAAGCCGTCCGGGCGGCCGGGCCGGCCGTTGCGGTCCCGGCCCACCGGGGTGTCGCACTTGGAGCAGAACCGCTTGCGCTCCGGCACCTCCGGGTTCTCCAGGACCGCCAGCGACGGATCGGCGGCCGGGACGGTCGGCACCGTCACCAGGCCGGCACCCAGCCGGTGCCGGCCGGCGGAGCTGCTGCCGCGGCTGCTGCGCACCGAGACCGAGCGGCTGCTGCCGGTGCGGGTGGAGCGGTGCGAGCGGGAGCGGCCGGACAGCGAACGGGCCGAACCGCTGCGGACCGAGGAACTGCGGACCGAGGAGCTGCGGACGGAGGAGCTGCGGGCCTGGCCGCTGTCGAGGCCGCCGCCGGTCAGGGGGGCCGAGGCGGCGCCGAGGCCGCACTCGTCGCAGTAGCCGTCGGGGTCGATCGTCCCGGCGCAGTCGCGCGGGCAGGGGTCACCCGGTCCGGCGACGGACCTCCGGCCCGCGGCCGTCCCGCCGCGGGCCCCCGTCACCGGACCGGTGCCCGTCGCCGGACCGGTCCCGGTCCCGGTCCGGCTCGATCCGGTGCCCGCAGGCGCCGACCCGGTGCCCGTCCGCGTCGAGGTGCTGCTCGCCGGGGCGAGACCGCACTCGTCGCAGTAACCGTCCGCGTCGATCGTCCCGGTGCCGCACTCCGGTCGTACGCACGTCTCGCCCATCACCGTCAGCCCCCCTGTACCCGTCCGTCGACAGCCTGTCCGTCGGCCGGCTCCCCGCCGGCCGCCGCCCCGCCCTGCCCGATCCCGTACCGTTCGATCCCGTCCTGCACCGCGCCGCCGTACCCGGCCGCGGCGTACCCGGCACCGCTGTACCCGGTGCCGTCGTACCCCGACCCGCCCGGCTCCGCCGTGCCCGCGCCCGCCCCGGGCTCGCCCGGCGCCGGTCGCAGCGCCTGCTGGAACCGGGCCACCGCGCCGGCCGCCGCCCGCAGGTCGCACGGCGCGCTCCACAGCAGCCAGCGCGCCTTCTCGTAGCGCTCCAGCACCTCCGGGTCCTCGGCCACCCGGAGCCGGGCCGCCATCGCCTTGTACGCGTCCAGGCGCCCGCGCAGTTCGGCCCGGACGGCCAGCGGCTGGGTCACCTCGGTGAGCGACTGCCGGGCCCGGGCCAGCTCCTTGGCGGCGGCGTCCTCCAGCGCGTCGAGCAGCGGCGCCAGCCGGTACCACTGCCCGTTCTGCCGCAGGTCCAGCGCCAGCACGATCCGTTCCCGCAGCGCCGAGGCCGGTCCGGGGACGGCCGGCACCTCGGTGGCGGCGATCTTCGCCAGCACCTCGCCGCGCGCCCGCCGGGCCTCGGCCAGGGTGGCGTCGGCCCGCTGGAGCAGGTCGCCGACGCCCTGCAGCCGCTCCTCGGCGTCGTCGCGCAGCCGCAGCAGGTTCTCCAGCTCCTGCCGGACGCCGTCCAGCGCCCGCCCGGCCCGGTCGAAGCGCTCGGTGTCCACCACTCCGGAGGGGAGGCCCGGGGCGCCGCCGTCCGGCACCGTGCCGCGCTGGGCCGGGACCCTGGCGGGCCGCCAGAGGGCGAGCGGGTCGGCGCGGACCTCGGTCCGCAGCCCCTGCAGGTCGGCGTCCAGCGCCTCCAGGTCGTCGCCGAGCGGGTGGGTCCCGGAGCGCACGCCGAGCGAGGCCGCCAGGGTCTGCACCCGGCGCAGTTCGGCGATCAGCAGATCGATCCGGGCCGGCAGCGCCGTCCAGACCGCGTCGGCCGCCGAGACCACCTCCAGCACGGTGGCGTACCAGGAGTTCATCCGCTCCATGAGCTCGTCCAGGCTGACCCGCTCGACCAGCCGGGCGGGCGCGCCGAGCCGCTGCGGGCCGTCCGGAGCGCCGCCGGGCACGGTTACCGCGTCGCCGGTCAGCAGCTCACTGAGCTCGGCGAGTTCGGGCCCGCCCGGCCTGGCCTTGCGGGCCCGCACCGCGCGGGCCGAGGCCAGAGCCTCCGAGTAGCGGTCGAACAGCGCCCAGAGCAGCGGCAGGCCCTGCCCGACGACGGACCAGCGCTCCTGGGTCCGCCCGGTCAGTCCGGCGCCGTCGAGCAGGCGCAGGCCCGGGTGGTCCTGGAGCGAGAGCAGCGCGGACTCGACCGCGTCGCGTTCCGCGCCGAGGCGCGCCAGCGCGCGGTCCACCTCCTCCCGGCTCAGTGCCGGGCCGGCCGAAGCCGCCATCGTTCCCTCCCCTCCCTCGCCTGCTGTGTTCGGTGCTCCGTGGTTCCCGGGCGGCCGGTTCCGGCGCCCGGGGAATCCGCCCCGACCCTAGCGCGCGCCCCTGCCGCCGGGCCGGGCCCGGTCGTCAAGGAACCGTCAGCGCGGCCCGCCGCTCCCGTCACCGGGGCGTCGGCCAGTGCCGGTCGGCGTCGTCCAGCAGGTAGGGCTTCAGCCAGGTGTCGTACGCCCGCCGCCAGCTGCCGCCGGTGTAGTAGTCGTTGAGCACCTGGTTCACCCGGGCCGTCAGATCGGTGCTGGTCTTCAGCATCGCGATGCCCATCACGCCCGGCCGGACCTCGCCGTCGAGCACCCGGACGGTCTGGTCCTGCGCGGCCTGGCTGGCCGCGAGCCCGTCGTCCGTCATGGTGGCGTCGACCTTGCCCAGCTGCATCAGCACCAGGCAGTCGAGGTGGTTCTGCACGGTGACGAGCTGCTTCACCGGACGGGTCTTCAGCTCCTCCTCGGCCGAGGAGCCGGAGGCGGCGCAGGCGGTGGCGCCGTTCAGCGCCTCGTCCATGGTCTTCGCGGGGGAGGACCTCGGCACCAGGACCCGCTGGCTGGTGGTGAAGTAGGGGCGGGAGAAGGCCACCTGCTCCAACCGCTCGCAGGTGATCGACATGGTCCGGACGATGATGTCGACCCGGCCCTCCTGGATGAACTTGATCCGGTCGGCGGTCGGCACCGCCTTCAGGACGACCTTCTCCGGATCGCCCATGATCGCGGTGCCGATCGCCCGGGCGAGGTCGATGTCGAAGCCCTCCACCTGGCCGGTGTTGGGGTTGCGCGAGCCCCACCGGTAGCTGTTCAGGTCGATGCCGACGACCAGGCTGCGCTTGGCCTTGATCGCCTTCACCGCCGGGCCGTCCTCGCTGCTCGCCGGGACGCTGCGGTACAGGTCGCAGTCGGCCTGCCCGCTCTGCTCCGACTGCCCGGCCTGCTCCTGCTGCGCCGCCAGCGGTACCTGGCGCGGTGCGCCGGCCGCGGGGGAGGACTCCCGCGGCCCGCCCGCGCCCAGGACCAGGGCGCCGCTCGCCAGCAGTGCCAGCGCCGCCGCCGTCCGGGCCCCGCGCAGCGCGGCCGCCCGGCCCGGGCCCCGGTTCCGACCGGTGTTCGTGCTCGTGTCCGCGTTCGTGTTGGTGACCATGCTTCCGTCCCCCCTCTACCGGTACTCGGCCAGTCGGCGGCCGAGGCCGCGCAGGGCCGCGGCCGCGGCCAGCAGGCCCAGCACCGCGATCGCGGCGGCCGCGGTGCGCAGATCCTTGTCGACGCCCAGCGCGGCGTCCCGGAACTCGCCCTCCTCCAGCACCGCCGCGTCGGCGAGCTGCCGGTCGGCGGCGGCGAACGCGGCCTCGGCCGTGTTGGGCGCGTCCGCCTCCCGGGCGGTCACGGTGGCGTCCAGCGCGGCCTGGTAGTCGCCGTCGTTCTCCAGCCTGCTCGCGGCGGTGTGCCGCTCGCGCCACCGCTGGTAGTCGGCCATGGCCTGGGCGAGCTTGGCCCCGGCCGCCGGTGGTGCCAGCGACTGGGCCTGCACCAGGGTGCCGGGCCCGGTGCCGCGCCCGGGGTCGGAGGTGAACAGGTGCTCCGTGGTCTTCGACCACAGGTCGGCGTAGACGCCGCTGGAGCCGCGCGCCACGTAGTGGAGGTTCTCCGCCAGGCGGGCCGTCAGCACGTCCACCCGGGCCGAGTTGAGCGCCCGCAGCGGTGCTCCGCCCTCGCGTTCGCCGCGCGCCAGCGCCGAGGCGGCGCCGGTCGCGGCCACCGTCAGCCACAGCACCGCGGCCAGGACGGCGGCGGTGGCGGCCACCAGCCCGATGTTGAACACCCGGTTGGTCCGCCGGAACAGCGCCATCTGCACCCAGACCAGTCCGGTCAGTGCCAGCAGGCCCAGCGCGTACCCGGCCCACGGGGTGGCCCGGGCGGCCTTCATGTCCTCGGCCAGCAGCGCGTTCTCGGCGGCCGAGAACTGCGCGGCGGCCGGCAGCAGCACGGTGCGCATCTGCTCGGAGGCGTACCGCTGGTAGGCACCGCCGAGCGGGTAGCCCTGCCGGTTGTTGGCCCGGGCGGTCTCCACCAGCCCCGCGTACACCGGCACCTGCTGGTTCAGCTTGGAGAGCACCTCCCGCAGCGGCGACGCGCCGGGGGTGCGGGAGGCGGACTCGGAGATCAGCTGGGAGGCCGTCCTGAGGTCCTGCTCGTAGCGTTCCCGCACGGCCCGCGGTTCGGCGCCCGCCAGCAGGAAGCCGGTGGCGGCGGTGGCGTCCGCGTCGGCCAGCGAGCGGTTGATGTCGGCGGCCGCCTGGCTCAGCGGCTGGCTGTTGTCGACCACCCGCTGCGCGGCCGCGGCCCGGGAGTTCACCTGGACGGCGGTCAGTGCGCCGAACGCCAGGGTCAGCACCGCGAGCAGCGCTCCGGCCAGCCGCAGCCGGCCCGGCGCCGTCCGGGTGGCCCGCCCCAGCCGGGCGAGCGGCCCGGTCGGCAGGACCACCGCCCCCGTGCCGCCGGCCCGTCGCTGGGCCGGCACCGTACCCGCGGGCCGTCGCGGCGTGTGCGCGCCCGGCCCCTCCGTGCGTACCGGTGTCGCCACCAGCCACCCCCTCCCCTGTGGCCCGCCCCCCGTCTCGGGGGCCCGGCCGTTGCCAGCAGTATGGCCGTCACTCCCCGCGGCCACACCCGAGTTGCGCGGATCTTGAGCTGTCCGTCCCTGCTTCGCCCGCCGGGCCCGGGTCCCCCCTCGGGCCGTGCGGCGAACGGGTCGACGCGGCACGCACCCTACGCGGTTCCCGAGTTGACCGGAGGATCGGGGTCCGTTTGTGCGGGAGTCGGGTCCGCGCCGGGGTGTCCGCGGCGGTGTGCGCCGGTGGGACGCGCTCCCCGGGCGCGAACGGTGCCGGTCGGCCCCGGCGCACGGTCCTTCGTACGATGGCGCCATGCGCCTTCTGGGAACGATCTCCGCCGACCGTCCGCTGCTTGTCGTCGCCGTCCGGGAGGAGGCCGCCCACCTCGGCGACCGCCTTCCGGTGCTGCTCACCGGCATCGGCAAGGTCAACGCCGCGGCCGCGCTGGCCACCGTCCTCGCCGGCGGGCGGCACCCCTCCGAGGTGGTGAACCTCGGCACCGCCGGCGCCCTGCGCCCCGGCTGGGAGGGCACCCACACCGTCACCCAGGTGATCCAGCACGACCTGGACACCCCCACCCTGTACGCCCTCACCGGCCGCACCTACGGCGCGCCGCTGGTCGTCGGCAAGGGCGGCGACGGGCCGGTCCTGGCCACCGGCGACCTCTTCGTCTCCGACCCGGCCGCCCGCGACCGCCTCGCCGAGCACGCGGACCTGGTGGACATGGAGGGCTACGCCGTCGCCACGGTCGCCCACCGGGCCGGCCTGCCGGTCCGCCTGGTCAAGCACGTCAGCGACGAGGCGGGCGACGGCGCCGCCCACTCCTGGCGGGAGTCGGTCGACGACTGCGCCCGCCACCTGGCCGACTGGCTGCACGCCCAGGGCTGGTGACGGTCCGGCAGACGCGGTCCGGAAGGCGCACCCTAGGGTGGCCGGGTGACTGAGAACACCGACGCCCCCGCGCCCGTGCAGGCCGACCTCCGGCCGCCGGGGCTGAACGCCGACGAGCACACCACGCTGCTCACCTTCCTCGACTACCTGCGCACCTGTGTGATCGCCAAGACCGACGGACTGTCCGACGAGGACGCCCGTCGGCCCGGCGTCGCCTCCGGGACGAGCCTGCTCTGGCTGGTGCGCCACCTCACCGCCGTCGAACTCAACTGGTTCCTCTGGGCCTACCGGGGCGACGACGTCGAACTGTGGGACGACGACGCGCCCTCGCCCGGCGACGAGACGGTGGCCGGGTCGGTGGCCGCGTACCGGGAGGCGATCGCCCGGGCCAACGAGGTGATCGTGTCGGCGGCGGACCGGCCGGACCTGCCCGGCGTGCGCTCGCTGCGGCCCAACGCCGAGGCGCCGTCGATGCGTTGGCTGCTCGTCCACATGATCGAGGAGACCGGCCGGCACGCCGGTCACGCCGACATCCTGCGGGAGTTGCTGGACGGTTCGGTCGGCCGCTGACGGGGGCGGGTGGCCGCCGCCCTGACGGAGAGTGGAATACTCCCCCGCGCAGTACCCGGTGCCGCTCCGGCGGCGCCGGGTGTTTTTCACACAGGGGGAACACAAATTCATGTCATTTTCTGACAGAAACAGCGGGCGCCGTCGCACCGCGCACGCCGCCAGGACGGCGCTCGGCGCCTCGGCGCTCGCGCTGACGCTGCTCACCACCGCGGCCTGCGGCCCGGACAACAGCTCGGCCGACACCGCCGTCACGGCGGGAGCGGGTGCGGGTGCAGGTGCGGCGCCGAACATCGGGCTGCCGGCCAACCTCGAAGACCTGAAGAAGTGGAAGTTCGAGGACTGGGAGAAGTGGGCGAAGGACTACGCCCTCCCGGCCGCCGCCAAGGGCTTCTGGACGCTGGACAAGCTGCTCAAGGCCAAGCCCAACGAGCCGCTCCCGCCGCCCGCCGCCCCGCCGGCGGCCCCGCCGGCCGCACCGGCCCAGCCCACCCAGGCCCCGGCTCAGCCCTCGCAGCCCGCCCAGCCCTCACAGTCGCCGGCCAAGCCCGGGCAGCCGACGCCGCCCGGTGCGCCGACCGCCCCGGCCACGCCGTCCGGCAAGCCGCCGGCCGGCCAGCCCACCCAGCCGGGCCACCCGACCCCGCCGCCCGCGGCGCCGAAGCCGTCGAACACCCAGCAGCCGGCCTCGCAGGCCCCGGCCCCGCCGGCCCAGCCCACCCAGGCCCCGGCCCAGCCGTCGCAGCCGCCGGCCAAGCCCGCGCAGCCGCCCGCCCAGCCCTCGCAGGCCCCGGCGCAGCCCGCCCAGCCGCCGGCCCAGCCGGCCCAGCCCGCGCAGCCGGCCGACAACGGCAACGACCCGCTGCCGAAGACCGTCAACGCCCAGCCGCTCCCGCACCCGTACACCAAGCTCGCCGTGCACGGGAAGCTGTTCGCGGACGCGCCGGGCAGCGGTGCCGAGGCCGCCGCCGGGCTGAGCCACTACCAGTGCTCCGCCACGGTGGTCGCCGACCCGGCCCACCCCGGCAAGAGCAACCTGGTCTGGACGGCCGGCCACTGCATCCACCAGGGCAAGGGCGGCAAGTACTTCAGCAACATCTCCTTCATCCCGGCGTTCAACAGCAACGGCGCGCTGAGCGGCGGCAAGCAGGCCGAGGAGGCGCAGTACGCGCCGCTCGGCATCTGGAACGCCACCCAGGCGGTCACCTCGCCGCAGTGGAAGGCCGAGGGCGGGGACGGCGGTTCGCCGGCCACCCAGTACGACTTCGCGATCATCCGGGTGCAGCCCGGTGAGGGCGGCAAGTCGCTGGAGGAGACGGTCGGCGGCGCCGTGCCGGTCTGGTTCAACGCCCCGCGCGAGCAGCTCAACATCACCGAGTACGGCTACCCGGCGGCCCCGCCGTTCGACGGCATGGAGCTCAACCGCTGCGAGAGCGGCAAGCCGACCCGGCTGTCCTACGACCCGACCCGCCCGCCGATGCTCGCCATCGGCTGCACCATGACCGGCGGTTCCAGCGGCGGTGGCTGGCTGGCGGCCAAGGACGGCCAGCCGGCGCTGGTCAGCAATGTCTCGGTCGGCCAGCACACCGGTGACCCGAAGTTCCAGGCCGGCCCGTACCTGGACGACGTCGCCGCCGGTGCGTTCGACTTCATCTCCAAGAAGGGCTGACGCCCGCCGGACGCACGACGGCCGCCCCCGCACACCTCGGTGTGCGGGGGCGGCCGCGTTCACGCCCCCTGCCGCGCGGTGGCTCAGTCGGCGAACGCCGTGAGGTCCAGCGCGGCCAGCCGGTCCGGGTCGGTGAGCACGTCGATCGCCACGATCACGCCGCCCACCACGGTGAACGCCATGATCGACATCGGCCGGCCGTTCGCCCCGATCACCACGACCCCCGCCGCGCCGTTGATCAGCGCCGGCCGCGCGTACGGCGACAGGCCGCGGAACATGACCGCCTGGCCCGCGACCGTCCGGGCCCCGTTGAGCACCACCGGACGCCGCTGCTCCCGCCCGGCGGCGGCCCCGTCGGCGCGCAGCACCACGTCCGGGTCCAGCACCGCGAGCAGCGCGTCGAGGTCCCCGGTGCGGGTGGCGGCGAAGAACGCGTCGACGGCCATCCGCTGGCGGGCCAGGTCCCGGTCCGGCGCGGGCGCCCGGCCCTGCACCTTGCGCCGGGCCCGGCTGGCCAGCTGCCGGGTGGCCGCCGCCGTCTTCTCGACCAGCGGGGCGATCTCCTCGAACGGCACCGCGAACATGTCGTGCAATACGAAGGACACCCGCTCGGCGGGCGAGAGCGACTCCATGACCACCATCAGCGCCAGTCCGACCGAGTCGGCCAGCAGCACCTCCTGCTCGGGGTCCGGCGCGTCCGCCCGCCTGAGCAGCGGGTCCGGGATCCGCGACGGCTCGACGTCGCCGCCCCCGCCGCCGGCCGCGACCCGGGACTCGAAGGACTCCTCGCGCCGCTGGGCCCGCGAGCGCAGCTGGTTGAGGCAGATCCGTCCGATCACCGTGGTCAGCCAGCCACCGAGGTTCTCCACCTCGGAGGTGTCGGTGCGGTCGTAGCGCAGCCAGGTGTCCTGGACGGCGTCCTCCGCCTCGGCGATCGAGCCGAGCATCCGGTAGGCGACGGCCCGCAGGTGCGGCCGGTGCGCCTCGAACGAGTCCACGTCCCCCGACCCGGCGCCCCTCGCGGCCCCGGCGTCCTCCGCCGGGTCCGCCGCCAGAAAATTCTCGTCCACCCGTGTCACATTCCTTTGTCGCCGTGGGTCATAGCTCCGGAAGCACGAAACCTAGCGGGTCCGCCGGAAGCGCGGCCTCCGTTCGTCCAAGGAGTGACGATCATGACTCTCCCGACCCACGCCCCCGTTCTCGTGACCGGCGGCACCGGCACCCTCGGCCGTCACGTCGTACCGCTGCTGCGGGCGGCCGGCCGCGAGGTCCGGGTGCTCACCCGCAACCCCCGCCCGGCTGCCGACGGCGTCGAGTACGTGGCCGGCGACCTGCTCACCGGCGCCGACGGGAAGGGTGCCGTCGGGAAGGGCATGGACGCCGCCCTCGCCGGGGTCGAGGTGGTCCTGCACCTGGCCGGCGACGCCAAGAACGACGAGGCCACCACCCGCAACCTGGTCGCCGCCGCCCAGCGGGCCGGGGTGAAGCACCTGGTCTACATCTCGGTGATCGGCGCCGACCTGGTGCCGCTCGGCTACTTCCGGGCCAAGTACGCCGCCGAGCGGGCCGTCGTCGGCTCGGGCATCCCGTACACCACACTGCGCGCTGCCCAGTTCCACGACCTGACGGCGAAGACGGCGGCCGCGATGGGCAAGCTGCCGCTCGTCCCCGGGCTCGGCGGCATGCGCTGGGAGCCGGTCGACGCGCGGGACGTCGCCGAGCGGCTGGTCGAACTGGCCCTGGCCGCGCCCGCCGGGCTCGTCCCCGACCTCGCCGGTCCGGCCGTCCGCACGCTCGGCGACCTCACCCGCGACTACCTCGCGGCCGCGGGCAAGCGCCGCCCGATGGTGCCGCTGCGGGTGCCCGGCAAGGTGGGCCGCTGCTACCGGGAGGGCGTCAACCTCGCCCGGCCCGGCGCCGACCGGGGCACCCGCACCTGGGAGGCCTTCCTCGCCGAGACCTTCCCGGCGGGCGCGGTGGCGGGCGCCGCCGCCCGGGTCAGGACCAGCTGACGGCGGCGGGCGCGCCGGTCTTCGCCGCCGTGGCCACCGCCGCGGTCGGCACCACCTTGGCGAACCGCATCGCGTGCAGCACCGTCGCGGTGGCCCGGGCGAGTTCGGCGGCCGGGAGGGTCGCGCCGTCCGGGCCGGTCATGTCGAAGGCGTGCATGGCGTCGATCGGGAAGACCGTGTCGTAGCCGAGGTTGCCCGCCATCCGGGCGGTGGTCTCGTTGCACACATTGGTGATGATCCCGGTGACCACCACCTGCCGGGCGCCCCGCTCCTGGAGCCAGGCGTGCAGGTCCGGGGTGCCGTAGAAGGCGCTGTTCACCGTCTTGGTGATGTGCAGCGCGGGCTCGACCGCCGCCACGAAGTCCTTCAACTCGTAGCCGGGGGTGCCCGGTTCGAGCGGGCCGGTGGTGGAGGCGTGCTGGACGACCACGATCGGCCGCCCGGTGGCCTGCCACACGTCGATCAGTTCGCCGATCCGCTGCTCGGCCCCGGGGTTGTCGCGCTCGCCCCAGAACGCGGTGTCCTCGAAGCCCTTCTGGACGTCGATGACGACCAGGACGGCGTCGGTGTCGATGGTGAGCGGGGCGTCGAAGGCGCTGGTGTTCGTCATGCGTCCATGCTGCGGCGGGCCCGGGCCCACCCGTGAGCGGCGGTGGAGCCACCCATCGATACGATCCTGCCATGCGCACGGTGGGGTGTCTGGTCTTCGACGGGGTGCGGCCGTTCGACTACGCGGTGATCGGCGAGGTCTGGGCCGAACGGTCGGGCCTTCCCGGCATCCCCGACTTCGAGCTGCGGGTCTGCGGCCCGGACGGCGCCCGGGTGCGGCTCGGCGGCGGGCTGGAACGCGTCCCGGACTTCGGGCTGGACGCGCTGGCCGCCTGCGACCTGGTGGTGGTGCCGGGCGTGGAGCGTCCGGACGAGCCGCGCGACCCGGCCGTGCACGCCGCGCTGCGCGCCGCCCACGGGCGCGGCGTCACCATCGCCTCCCTCTGCGCGGGCGCCTTCGTCCTCGCCGAGGCCGGCCTGCTGGACGGCCGCACCGCCACCACCCACTGGGCCCTCGCCGACCGCCTGGCGGAGCGCTTCCCGGCGGTGGACGTCCGGCCCGAGGTGCTGTTCACCGGCGAGGGCCGGCTGTGGACGTCCGCCGGGGTGGCGGCCGGCATCGACCTCTGCCTGCACCTGGTCCGCGCGGCGCACGGCGAACGGGCGGCCGCGTCGATCGCCCGCGCCATGGTCACCGCGCCCTTCCGCTCCGGCGGCCAGGCCCAGTTCATCCCCTCCCCGGTCCCGGAGCCCGCGCCCGCCGGGGACGACCCGCTCGCCCGCGTCCGCACCGAGGTCCTCGCCGCCCTCGACACCCCCTGGACCGTCCGCCGGATGGCCGCCCTCGCCCTGATGTCCGAACGCACCTTCGCCCGCCGCTTCGCCGCCGCGACCGGCACCACCCCGCTGCGCTGGCTGCTCGATCAGCGCATCCTCACCGCCCAGCGCCTCCTGGAGGACACCGACCTCCCGGTGGACGCGGTCGCCGTCCACTGCGGCTTCGGCTCGGCGGTCTCCCTGCGCCCGCCGTTCACCACCCGCCTGGGCGTGCCGCCGCGGGAGTACCGCAGGACGTTCCGGGGGCGGGACGCGGGCTGACTCACGGTTCGTCAAACTCCGAACAGGGCCGATCACTTAGCGCTAGCATGCAGCGATCGGAGCGCCCTGGGAGTTGGATTTGAGCGAGTTTCCGTCGGACGCCGAGCGGTACGCGAGCGCGGCCTGTGACCTTCCTGCCTTCGGCGGGCTCAGCCTGGCGCAGACCAGGAAGGACCTCCAGGAGCTCCTCGGGAAGATCG
This sequence comes from Streptomyces sp. XY431, assembly GCF_001279805.1. Lineage (NCBI taxonomy): Bacteria > Bacillati > Actinomycetota > Actinomycetes > Kitasatosporales > Streptomycetaceae > Streptomyces > Streptomyces sp. XY431. The sequence goes on along the minus strand of NZ_LGDO01000482.1, from coordinate 32,018 downwards.
GCAGCTTCGGCTTCTTCGACGAATACACCAAGCACGACATCACACACATCGATGCGATGCTCGGCAAGCTCGATTGGTTGGTCACGGCGGAGACCCGCGCGGCGATGACGCCGGCGGACTGGCTGCTGATCGTGCTCGCGGTCTACTTCCACGACCTCGGCATGCTGGTTACCAAGAACGAGTACGAGCGCCGTGAGGAGTCGGAGTTCCCGCAGTTCAAGGCGGAGTGCCTACAGGCCTCGGACTCGGACAGCAGGGACTACCTGGCGCGGCTCAACGTCCTGAGCGAGGAAGGCCGCGAGCGCTTCCTCTACCAGGAGTTCGTGCGCCACCACCACGCCGCCCGGGTGCGGAAGTGGATCGTGGGTGATCACACGCCGAACCTCGGAGCGGCGGACGCGGTCGTCAAGGAGATGGGGAACCTCCTGCGCCAGGTCGACCCGGTGTTCCGGGACGACCTGGCCAAGGTGTGTGAAAGCCACCATCTCGACGATCTCTACGACGTCAGCAAGTACCCCGTCGACTGGTACTACGGATCCTCCGAGCGCGAGCGGGCAAACGTGCAGTTCGCGGCGATCCTGCTCCGGACGGTCGACCTCCTCCACATCACGAGCGACCGCACTCCCTCGGTCGCCTTCCGGGTCTTCAATCCGGCGGATCCGATCAGCCAGAACGAGTGGGCGAAACAGGCCGCGGTCAAGGCGGTCGTGGCCAAGAAGGGCGTGGACCGGGACGGCGTCCCGTCCGACCATGCGTCGCGGGACACCATCCAGGTCTATGCCACGTTCACCGACTCGAACGGGTACTTCGCCCTTACGTCCTACCTGAAGTACGCCGCTGACCAGTTGCAGCTGAGTTTCGAGTGGGCCCAGAGGTCCAACGACAAGCTGGGATCGAAGTATGAATTCCCGTGGCGGGTCATCGACACGGACCGCGTGGTGGCGCGGGGCTTCCTCAAGGAGCCCTTCCGCTTCACCATCGACCGCCAGAAGATTCTCGACCTCCTCACCGGACACACGCTCTACAACGACACCAACGTCGTCCTTCGGGAACTCCTCCAGAACTCGATCGATGCGGTTCGGCTCCAGTACGGCACGCGCTCGCCGGAACTCGGCAGGGTCGAAGTCCATTGGGACAGCGCGCAGCGGGTGTTGGAGATCTGCGACAACGGCACCGGAATGACGCAGGGCGTGATCGAGAACAACCTCCTGCGGGCGGGGTCGAGCCGCTACCAGGAGCCGGAGTTCCGGAAGCGGAATCCCGACTTCAACCCGATCAGCCGCTTCGGTATCGGCGTGCTCTCCACGTTCATGGTGGCCGACCAGGTGGAGATCACCACCTGTCACCCGGAGGAGGAGAAGGCCCGGCAGCTTTCACTGCGCTCCGTTCACGGCCAGTACCTGGTCCGCACCCTCGACAAGAACCAGGACGTTCCCGAGCGGATCCGGCCGCACGGGACGATCGTGCGGCTGACGCTCAGGCCGAGCGCCGAACTGAGGAGCGTGACGAGGACCGCCCGACACTTCGTGGTCCTGCCCGAGTGCAAGGTGACCGTCCGGGAGGACGGCGGCTCCGAGCAGGGGATCGGATACGCCACGGTCGGTGAGGCGCTGACGGATTCGATGGTGAAATCGAATTCGGCGAGTGCGCGGGACCTGGAGGAAGGAAAACTCAAGATCGTCGAGCGTAGGATCGGCAATGCTTCGATCGCCTACGCCCTCCAGTGGAGCGAGTACTTCAGGGAGTGGACGTTCAGTCCCGTCGACCTGCGACTCCGCCCATCGATCGCGCGCTCGCTGGAGAATCCTGTCACAGGTGTCTGCGTGGCCGGGGTCCGGGTGGAGGGAGTGACACCTGGATTCCGAGGGTCCGGTCCCATTGCGGCTCTGGCCAATACCTTCGGGGCCAACTCGCCGCGTACGAATGCCGCCCGATCGGCCCTGGATTCCACGCCGGAACGGGACGAGTTCATTCGTGCCTGTTACGAGGCATACTGCGGCCATGTGATCGGCGAGATCGAAGCGCTGAAGGAACGTGGACACTCGATCACTTGGGCGACGCAGGAGGCGTCCTACATCGCGAGTCCGTTGAGGGGGAACAACACTCCGGTCTCGCCGGCGATGCTCGGTGAGGCAGTGCGACGTATTCCCTTCTTCCTCGTCGAGGAGGGAGGTGCCAGGAAGCGGATCACGGCGGACGAGCTGCTCGGCTTCACGGAGATCGAGACCGTGGAGAGTGCCGTCACCGAGCACGTGGAACACCTTCTCCGGGAGTTGCCCGGAGGGACTCGCGGGTCGATCGTCGCTCTCCTCGGAGGGCAGGTGGAGGACCAGGGCGCGGACAGGAAACCGGTCCTCTGCACGCGGCTCGGCAGGGCCGAGGAGATCGACAAAATGTTCTTGGCCGACTGGGAGATCGGTCGGGTCGTGGGCGATGTCGCGAATCGCACGTGCAGTGCCCGGTGGGTGCAGAAGGGTGCTCTCCCACGGTGGACTTCGCCCGACCTGGAAGGTACAGGTCTGGAGGTTCTCGATCGTGAGATCGAGCGGTACGGCCGGGCGACAAAAATGGTCAGGATCCCGATTGGTGATGTGGATGAGACGGGATTCGAGAAGGCGATGAGAGGGTTCATCATGGGGGATATGGCGTATCTCCTGCCTGGCCACCCCTGGCAGGAGATGGTGGATGAGCTGAAGGCCGCTGTGGGGGTGCGGGCGAGGACCGGCCTGGCCATGCTCTGCTGGCTGATTTCCAAGCGGATGATCAATAACCTGGCGATGCCGAGGTTTGCCTCCACGAAGCCTTCCTCGGTCGCCGAGTTGCAGGACCAATTGGAATCTCTCGGGTTGATCGACGTGATCGACTGGCCGGCATTCACCGCGATCTGCCGCTCGGAGGAGAGTGCGATGGAGTTTTTCGACACCAGGAAGTGGCAGCGCGGCCACAGGGGCTACTGATGGTGACGACCGGGGGTGGGGAGGCTGAGCGGCTTCAGTCGCGCGTCACCATGACAGGCGACCTGCGGGCCGTGCAGCTCCCCGACATGTCGCACTCGACCGACCTGCGCGCCGGGCTGCGGGAGCTGTTCCTGTGGGTCGAGGCCTACGCGGTCGAGTCGATCAACTGGTACACCGAGGAGAAGGTCTCCAAGGCCCGCTGGTCGCGCTTCCTCCGGCTGGCGGCGGTGCTGAGCATCGCCGGCGGGACCGTCTCACCGGTGGTGGCGGTCGGGATGGGGTGGGCGCAGGAGTCGATCTGGGGGTACGGGCTGATCGGGATCGGCGCGAGCTTCGTGGCGATGGACAAGGTGTGCGGCTACTCGTCGGCCTGGATGCGGTACGTGTCGACGGCGATGGTGCTCAACCGGCAGTTGGTCCGGTTCCAGGCCCGCTGGCCGAGGATCGAGGCACGGGTCGCGGCCAATCCGGTGCAGGCCGAGTTCGCCGAGGCGGTGCAGGAGCTGGCGGCGTTCGTGGACGACTTCGCGCTGGTGGTGGAGAACGAGACCATGGTCTGGGTCTCCGAATTCCAGAGCCACCTGGTGCAGTTGGAGTCCGGCTCGGTGCCGTCGCTGCCCTCCCAGCCGTCGCGCTAACGGTCCGCCGGCGCGCCCTCGATCCGCGGGGCGAGGCCGTCGAGGAGGGTGGTGAGGCCGGATTCGAAGAGGGTGTCGAGGTCGAGGTCGTAGCCCTCGTCCAGTTCGGCCGTCAGGCGGGTGAAGACCGGGAAGCGGGCCGCGGCGGTGCGGGTGTCGAAGGTGGCGAAGCGGGTGTCGGTCCACTGGTCGCCGGTGAGGCCGGTGGCGGCCTGGGCCCGGGCCTCGCGTTCGAGGTTGGCGGCGAGGCCCTCGATGTAGCTGTAGAACAGCACGTGGATGTCGAGGACGGTGGCGGCCGGGAGGCCGTGGCCGTCGAGGGCGGCGAGGGCCCATTCGGCGTGGGTGAGCAGGTTGGGCAGCAGCAACGGCCGGGTGACGGAGCCGAGTTCGGCGAGCCAGGGGTGGCGGCGGAACAGCGACCACAGGGTGCGGGCGCCGAGTTCGAGCCGGGGGCGCCAGCCGGCGGGCGGGTCGGCGGGGTAGCCGGCCTCGCCGAAGGCGGCGTCGGCGGCGAGCAGGACGAGTTCGTCCTTGCTGGTGACGTAGCGGTAGGTGGACATCGGGGCGGCTCCGAGCCGGGCCGCGACGGCGCGCATGGACAGGGCGGCGAGCCCTTCCGCGTCGGCGATCTCCAGGGCGGCCGCGATCAGCCGCTCGCGGCTCAACTCGCCTTCGGGAGAGGCTGGTTGGGTCGGAGAGGCGGAGGCGGAGGCGGCGGCGGGGGCAGCGGGAACGGCGGCGGCGACCACGGTGCCGACCCGGGCCCGGGCCTCGACCAGGCCCTCCGAGCGGAGCACGGTGAGCGCCTTGGTCGCGGTGGCGAGGGCGACGCCCCAGTCCTGGGCGAGCCGCCGGTTCGAGGGGACGCGCGCGCCGGGGGCGAGTTCGCCGCTGGCGATCCGGCGGCGGAGGTCGGCGGCGATGCGGCGGAACGGCGGGTCCGTCTCGGGTGCCACGGCGGCGCCCTCCTGTTCGGATGTTCGGAAAATTCTTGGCGGCCGCGCCAGGCCTGTACTAGCGCAGACGCTACCAGGGGAATCAGCCCCGGAGCGCCTGCTGTCCTAGCTCAGAAACAGCTCTGACCTGCGATTTCGAGGCTTGCGAAGCTCTGTATGTACAGCGTACGTTCAGAGCGTTCACGGCGGACGGCGCCGTACCGAGCACAACGAACCAGGGGAGCAACCATGCAGAACGTCCTCGTCTCCGGCGGCGGCATCGCCGGCACCGTCCTCGCCCACTGGCTGGCCCGCCGGGGCTTCGCCCCGACCGTCGTCGAGCTGGCCCCCGGCCTGCGCTCCGGCGGCCAGGCCGTCGACATCCGGGGCGTCGCCCTCGACGTGATCGAGCGGACCGGCCTCACCGAGCAGGTCCGGGCCGTCCGCACCCGGATGCGCGGCATGTCCGTGCTCGGCGCCGACGGCACCGAGCTGCACCGCTCGGAGGAGACCACCTACAGCAGCGGCCGGCTCGACAACGGGGACGTCGAACTGCTGCGCGGCGACCTGATGGAGATCCTCTACGGCCACACCCCGGCGGGCGTCGAGTTCGTCCACGGCGACAGCATCACCTCGCTCCACGAGGACGCGCACGGGGTGCACGCCACCTTCGCGCACGGGCAGCCGCGCACCTTCGACCTGGTGGTGGGCGCCGACGGCCTCCACTCCCGGGTGCGCCGGCTGGCCTTCGGCCCGGAGGCGGACTGCCTCAGCCCGCTCGGCACCCATGTGGCGATCTTCGCCGCCGACAACTTCCTCGGCCTGGAGGACTGGCAGGTCTGGCAGCGCGACGGCGACGCCGGCTACGGCATCTACCCGGTGCGCGACAACACCGAGCTGAGGATCGTCTTCGGCTGGGCGAGCGACACGCCCGTCGAGCGCGACCCCGAGGCGGCCCGGAAGACGGTCGCCGAGCGGATCTCCACGCTGCCCTGGGAGCGGACCCGGCTGCTGGACGCCCTGCACCGCTCGACCGACTTCTACGCGGACGTGATGGCGCAGATCCACCTGGACTCCTGGTCGGTCGGCCGCACCGTGCTGCTCGGCGACGCGGGCTACTGCGCCTCGCCGCTCTCCGGGCAGGGCACCAGCCTGGCCCTGGTCGGCGCGTACGTCCTCGCCGAGGAACTCGGCCGGGCCCGGGACAGCGGCGCCGGCCACCGCGCGGCCTACGAGCGCTACGAGCGCCGGATGCGCCCCTTCGTCACCCTCAACCAGGCCCTCGCCACCGAGAACCCCGGTGGCCCGGCGGCCGAGGAGTCCGTCGAGCGCGCGAAGAACGCGATCGTCCTGGACGCCGCGTAGCCGGACGCCGACAGGCCCCGGGGCGGGGTGCACGTGACGGGGACCGGCCCCCGGCCCGATACCCTTTGGTTCCATGACCGAGGTTTCCCGTCCCGTCCGCGTCCGTTTCGCTCCGAGCCCCACCGGCATGTTCCACGTCGGCGGTGCCCGCTCGGCGCTGTACAACTGGGCGACGGCACGACAGCAGGGCGGTGTCTTCGTCCTGCGGATCGAGGACACCGACGCAGCGCGCAACAAGCCCGAGTGGACCGACGGCATCATCAGTGCCCTCGCCGCGATCGGCATCCACGAGGGCGACCCGGCCTTCGAGGGCCCGTACTTCCAGTCCGCCAACGCCGGTACCCACCGCGCCGCCGCCGAGAAGCTGTACGCGGCCGGCCGCGCCTACTACTGCGACTGCACCCGCGAGCAGACCGCCGAGCGCACCGGCTCCGCCCAGACCGGCTACGACGGCTTCTGCCGCGAGCGGGGCCTGGAGTACGCCGAGGGCCGGGCGCTGCGCTTCCGCACCCCGGACGAGGGCGCCACCGTCGTGGTCGACCTCATCCGCGGCGAGCCGGCCTTCCCGAACTCCGCCATCGAGGACTTCGTCGTCGCCCGCGGCGACGGCAGTCCGGTGTTCCTGCTCGCCAACGTGGTCGACGACCTGGAGCAGGGCGTCACGGAGGTCATCCGCGGCGAGGAGCACCTCTCCAACACCCCGAAGCAGCAGCTGCTGTGGGAGGCCCTCGGCGCCACCCCGCCGGTCTGGGCGCACCTGCCGGTGATCGTCAACGAGAAGCGGCAGAAGCTCTCCAAGCGCCGCGACAAGGTGGCGCTGGAGGACTACCTGGCCGAGGGCTACCTGCCCGAGGCGATGGTGAACTACCTGATGCTGCTGGGCTGGGGCCCGAAGGACGACGTCGAGATCCGGCCCTACGCCGAGCTGGAGCAGCTGTTCAGCATCTCCGAGGTGAACGCCGGCTCGGCCTTCTTCGACGTGGCGAAGCTGCGCTCGTTCAACGGCGAGTACATCCGCGCCCTGACGGTGGACGCGTTCATCGCCGCCTGCGCGCCGTACCTGGCGGCCGACCGCGCGCCGTGGCCGGCCGAGGCGTTCGACGCGAAGGCGTTCGCCGAGCTCGCCCCGCTGGCGCAGTCCCGGATCGCGGTGCTGGGCGAGATCGTCGAGCAGGTCGACTTCCTGTTCCTGGCGGAGCCGGTGGAGCACGAGCAGTCCTGGGCGAAGGCCATGAAGGACAAGGACGGCGCGCTGGCCCTGCTGCGCACCGCCCGCGAGAAGCTGGCCGTGGCCGACTGGAAGGCCGAGGCGCTGAAGGCCGAGCTGGAGGCCGTCGCGGCCGAGCACGGGCTGAAGCTGGGCAAGGCGCAGGCGCCGATCCGGGTCGCGGTCACCGGCCGCACCGTGGGTCTGCCGCTGTTCGAGTCGCTGGAGGTGCTGGGCCGCGAGCGGACCCTGGCCCGCCTGGACGCTGCGGCGGAACGTCTGGCCGGCTGACGCCGGAGCCGTTCCGTACGGGCCGCACCCCAGGTCGGGGGTGCGGCCCGTCGCCGTTTCCGGGGGCTTCTCCGCGGTGCAATTGACCCATGATTCCGGTGCTGGAATGCACCCCTCGGCCGGTCGATCCGGTCAATAGAGTGATCATCACAAGGCGACGGCAGGGGAGCCGGAGCCGCCCGAGACGGGGAGAACCCACCATGAACGCCAGCCCGATCAAGCCCATCCTGACCCGCGCCGCCACCGCCGAGACCACCAGCGACCCGAGCAGCGTGATGACCCTGCTCGCCGACCACGGCACCGACGGCAGCCCGGTCACCAGCTACCGGTCCACCTTCGCCAAGGGTGCGGTCGGCGCCCCGGCGCACTTCCACACCCGGGCCTCCGAGCTGTTCTTCGTCATCGGCGGCAAGCTCCAGGTCCTGCTGGACGAGAAGGTCGAGACCCTGGAGAGCGGCGACTTCCTGCTTGTCCCGCCGCACACCCCGCACGCCTTCGCGGCCGCTCCCGGTTCCGAGGCCGACGTGCTGTTCGTCTTCACCCCGGGCATGCCGCGCTTCGACTACCTGCGCCTGCTCGGCCGGGTGATGCGGGGCGAGGCCAGCCCGCAGGAGATCAAGGACTCCTCGGAGCTCTACGACAACCACTATGTCGACAGCCCGCTGTGGCGCGCCACCCTGGAGGCCGCGGCCGGGAAGTGACGCTCAGACCGTGACGAGTCTCGGCGACCGGCCGAAGACCAACTCGGTGAACCCCGGGGCGGGGGAGATCAGCACCCAGACGAACTTGCCGATCCCGCCGGCGCGGGGGCAACAGCCCCAGCGCTCGGCAAGTTCGTCCACGAGGAGGAGGCCGCGTCCGCACTCCTCCTCGGGACCGGGGGAAGGGCGCAGGGCGGGCAACCCGCTGCCCGCGTCGTGCACTTCGAGCCGCAGCCGGTCGGCGACGACGGCGAACCGGACCTCGACCAGGCGGTCCGGTGGCGCGTCGGAGTGCCGGACGGCGTTGGTGACGAGTTCGCCGAGCAGCAACTCGCCGATGTCGGAATAGCGTTCGCCGCGGGGCAGGCCCGCGAGGTAGGCGCGGAGGAACGACCGGGCGAGGGGGGCGGAGTCGTCCTGCGAGGGGAGCCGGGCGGCGAACTCGCGGGGCCGGCGGACGGTACGGAGAGAGGGCATGGCGAAGCCTCCGGGGGAGAGGGGGGAGTGGAACAGGCTCGCGAATGGGGCGCGATATTCACGCTGTGCAAGCGAATAACTGCGTTCCGGTGTCAATCATCGCCGGTCTCTGGGTACGGTGACTGCCGATTCGTGGTGCAGCGGGCCATGGCACAAGAGGGGTGACGGACGTGTCACATCGGAAGGCAGATGCGGGGCCGACGGCGAGCCCGGCGAAGCTGTTCGGGGAGGCGTTGCGGTTCGCCAGGGAGCAGGCGGGCCTCACGCAGGAGGCGTTGGGGAAGCTCCTGCACTGTGACCGCACCGTGGTGACGCGGTACGAGGGTGGTCATCGGCCGATGCCCATCGATTCGGTCATGGCCTGCGACGAGATCCTGAAGACGGGCGGGATGCTCTATCTGCTCTGGAAGCGGGTGGACTGGCAGGCCGACGTGGAGCATCCGGACTGGTTCCAGAAGTATGTGGATCTGGAGGCCGAGGCGTTGGCGATCCGGGTGTATCAATACGCGCGAGTCAATGGCCTGTTGCAGTGCGCGGACTACGCGCATGCGTTGTTTCGTATGGGGGCCGACAGAGACAATCCGGTGTTGCTCCATGACCGTGTGACAGCCCGCATGGGCCGGCAGAAGCGGCTGCTCGGATCCGATGGTCCACTGCACATCGCCGTGCTGGACGAGAGCGTGATCCGCAGTGTTGTCGGCGGTCCGGGAGTGATGGGGTGCCAGATGGAACACCTGCTGGAGGTTGGCGAGCGTTCCAACATCTGCATCCAGATCGCGCCCTTCGGCTGCATGCCGACTAGACGCCCTGCCACCTCAATGTTCCTGCTGGAGATGCCTGATGGAAACGAGTGGCTCTACTCGGAGAGCCTCTATCGCGGGCACTTCAGCGATGCTCCGTCGGTCGTCTCGGAGCATCGCCGTGACTATGATCTGCTGCGCGGGAACGTACTCTCGGTGAGCGACTCTCGGGCGCTGATCGCCGACGCGATGGAGGAGTACCGGCATGAAGAGCGTCGATCTCAGGGCGACCGCCTGGCGCAAGAGCAGCTACAGCGCGGACCACGGGGGAGAGTGCGTCGAGGTGGCCCTCGTGTTGCCATCCCCCGACGTCGTTCCGGTGCGTGACTCCAAGGACCCCTCCGGGCCGGTCCTCCTCTTCCCCTCCGCCGCCTGGTCCTCCTTCGTCTCCGCCCTCCGGGACGGGGCGATCCCGTTCGGCTAGGGCCGCCCTTGGGGATGGGCTGCCTGCGCCCTGATCATCGATGCGATGAAGGAGTTCAGCATGGAGAACGTCAGGGCGACCGCCTGGCGAAAGAGCAGCTACAGCGGGAACAACGGCGGCGAGTGCATCGAGGTGGCCCTCGGGTCCCCTTCCCCCGCCATCGTCCCGGTGCGTGACTCCAAGGACCCCTCCGGGCCGGTCCTCCTCTTCCCCGCCGCCGCCTGGGGTTCCTTCCTCTCCGCCCTCCGGGACGGGTCGCTCCCGGTTGGTTAGAACCACCCCTGGGTATGGGCTACTATTTACCCATCACCCAGTTGCGCGGGTGGCGGAATAGGCAGACGCGCTGGATTCAGGTTCCAGTGCCCGAAAGGGCGTGGGGGTTCAACTCCCCCCTCGCGCACACAGCGAACGGCCGGTCGGATCCTCGGATCCGACCGGCCGTTCCAGTTTCTGGACCTACCGATCGCCCCTCACGGCACCGTGAGGGGCGATCGGCGTCTCTGCTGCTGAGGTGTCCCCCCGGAACGGGCGGCCCGGAGCACCCGGCAGGCGTCACTACGAGGCGGGCGGGCACACCAGCCTGGTCGCGGCGGCCGGGCTGGAGTCCTCGGCGCCCTGGTAGCTGCCCTGGCCGTGCTCGTAGTAGAAGTAGTACACGAAGAAGCGCACGCCGGCGCCCAACGTGCAGTCCACGCCCGGGGCGTAGCGGAAGGACAGAGTCACGGTCCGGCTGTCCCCCGGCGCGACGGGCACCGCGGGCGCGGTCAGGTTGTAGCGGAGGTAGGACGTCTGCCAGGTGTCGCACCAACTGGCGCCGACGCAGCCGGAGAAGTCCCTGGCCAGCCCGGTGGATCCCACCGGGCCGGTGTCGGAGGCGGTCACCGTCGCGAAGAGGAAACTCACGGGGGTGGCCTCGCGGTTGGTGAACGTGACGGACACCGCGGCGGCCTCGCCCGGGACGACGGTCGACCGGTCGACGGTGATCGCGAAGCTCGGCGGCGGGGGATCCGCGGCGGCGAAGGCCTGCCGGCCGAAGCCCAGCAGGGTGAGGAACAACGTAAGTGCGACGACGAGGCGTACACGCCTCATCGCCGAGGCGGGGATAGGCATGGTCGCCCAGCGTAGGCAGCCCCGCCCCGCCCGTCTGCCCCGCGTCCCGGAAACCGGCCATGATCGAACGCACCCGAACACCTGAACACCCGGACATCCGGAGCCCCTGCCGCCAATGACCGCATCACGGGGACCAGAACGAACGGTGCCGGTGGGTCAGCTTCCTCGGGGAACGGCGTGGTAGTACTCCCGCGTAGAGGTATTCGTTGAGCTGGCGACGAACCTCAGGACGGTGCCGTAGTGGGCTCTGGCCTCCGTCACGCTCATTGCTGCCTGTGGGACGGTCGAGCAGCGCCGGTAGATTCCGCCACCAGCGGCTTCCGGGTCCGGCAGGTCCGCCTCCTCGATCCGATTCACGAGCGGGAAGTCCAACCGGTCCCAATCGATCTCCAGCACTGAGGTTCCGAGTACCGGCGTGGCCATCGTGCCGCCATCGGGGAACCGTCCATGGTTGCGGTGGTAGTCGATCGCGTAGGTGATCGTCCCTCTTGCGTGCGGCAGGTCCTGCCCTTGCCGGTCCCGCGGCCCCCAGGCCGCGATGTCGGCCTCGCGGATCCGGGCCAGGACGTCGGTGATGTCGCCCAGGACCCCGAAGTAGGAGACAGAGCGCATTTCGCACCGAAGCACGTCCGTGGGCCGTGCTTCGAAGACCGAGGCGTGATACGGCCTGCTGCAGGAGTCCGTGAAGGTGGTCATCACGTGCTCCAGGCCCTCGACGGCGGACAGTCGCGCGGTGAGGTCGTGAATCCTCTCCTGCGCCACCGTCCTGCGGGACTCTGCCTCGGGTGAGGTGGCGTGCTTGCGCAGCTTCCTGTCCGACGGTCCGCGTGAGCTCGCTTTGCTGATCGCCAGCAAGGGCAGCATCAGCAGCACTCCTGCCACCTCCTTGCACCTCTTCCAGCTCATCGCGTCCTTCTCTGTCGTCGGGGCCACCGCACACCGGTGGATGAACACATGCCACGATCTCTCGGCAGGTGCCCGGCCCATTGTCGAGAGCACCAGCGGGTGCTGACCTGAGTACCCGTACTCAGGTCGACTTGAAGAAGACAGCGACTGACCCGGAGAAGGAACGAAGTGCGCGACGGCCAGGCCCGTCAGGGCCCGGTCGTCCCGCCTCCTGGCGCCCGGCCATCTCCGTCACTCGACCGACAGGGCAACCCACGAGGCCCAACGGCGGCCAACTCACCCGCCCACTGCTGGGAACTGATCTACCTTGGCCGGGGAGGGCATCAGGCCCGGGAAGCCGCCGTCGGCCGGCTGCCGCTCACGGTTCGATCCTCCGGGCGTACACGCCCTCACCGATGGGCCGGAAGTCGTGCCGCTCCCACGCGCGCCGAAGCTTCTCCATCGCTTCCTCGTCCGGCCGCCGCACCTCCGGATCGTCGGACGCGTACGAGCACGGTTCGTCCGGTCCGTGATCGTGAATCGGTGCCGGATAGCACACGGCCACCGTGCCGGGGACAGCCAGGCGCCGCAGCGCGGTGACGGTCAGGCGCATCCCGACTCCCTTGCCGCGCCACGGTTCCGAGACACGGACGGACTCCAGCAGGAGCAGCAGCACAGGACTCAGTGCGGACACTGCCGGGGCAAGGCTGCCGTCCTCGCCGAAGACCACCCGGGGGATGCGGTCGAGGAGGCCGGGGTCGTCCTCCAGGGCGGCACGGGGGTTCGGTGTGACGCCCGGGATGACACGGGTGATCTCGGCAGTACCGATCTTCTCGTTGGGAACGTAGAACTTCGCTGTCCACCGCTCCGCACGCCCGGTCCACGTCTCGTCGGCGAACTGCCGCATGGCATAGGAGATGTGGAGCCGATCGGGGTCCATTTTCGCTCCTCTGAAGGGTGGGGCCCCGCCGATTGCGGAGCACGGCCGGTCGGATCCGAGGATCCGACCGGCCGTGCTCGTGTCGTCCGCGCCGATGTGGATGCTTCCGCCGGAGGGTGCCCGCGGCGGGCGCGTTCAGCAGACGGCGGGCACCGTGACCGTGGCGGTGGCCGGCGGTCGGCCCGTCCTGGTGGTGGTGAAGGTGGCGGTGATCCCGGTGCCGCACGGGACGGTGCTCACCACCGGGCCGACCGTGATTCCGCCGGGCGGCACGACGGCGCCGAGGTCCTCGCGCTCCAGGATCGAGCCGCCGGTGGTGCGGAGTTCCAGTACGAACGAGGCGACCTGCGCGGGCCCTCCGGTCGACGACGCCGAGCCGGTGGCGGACGCGAGGCGGCCGTCGATCGTCAGGCAGACCTGGGCCCCGATGCCGTAGCCGCAGGTGGTCGTGCCGGTGGGCCGGGCGGAGGCCTGGCCGGCCCCCGCGATGCCGAGCCCGGACAGCGCGGCACCGGCCGCGAGGACCGCGACGAAACGCTTCATCAGAGTTCTCTCCTTCGAGGACAGGAGGAGCCGCAGCCCTCTTGTGTCATGTCACGCTGCACATGGCACATGCTTCCACGGGCCCGCGCTTCCACCCCTGGTCGGCCCGAACTCCCGGCAGGAGTACCGGATTCGGTCCCTCGATGGCGCGAATCCGAAGTCTCGGCCCGCTGGGCCAGGCTGGTCACCGACAGCGGCGGGCGGTGGCGGCTACTGTAATTCCCGCTCCCCAAGGCGGAGTTGCGTCCGGTCTGTTGCTCCGGCGCCGCCTCAGTGGGCGCGGCGGGCGTGCTTGAGCTGCTCGTGGACGGCCCAGGCGTCGGCGACCGGGCCGAGGTGGGTGAGCTTGTCGGGGTTGGTCACCGAGCGGACGCCCTGGATCCGGCCGTCCAGGACGTCGAGGACCAGGACGGTCAGCACCCGCCCCTCGCGGTCGCGGAAGACGGCGCCGGGCCGGCCGTTGACCTGGTGGACCTCGAAGGTCACGTCGATCCGCGCCATCAGCGGGACGATCGCGGCCAGCAGCCTCGCGACGTTCGCGGCACCGGCGACGGCCCGGGCGAGCTGCGGGGTCTTGCCGCCGCCGTCGCCGACCATCGACACGTCGGCCGCGAGCAGTTCCTGCAGCCCGGCCATGTCGCCCTCGCGCAGGGCCTCGAAGAAGCGCGCCGCGAGTTCGTCCCGCTCCTTGCGCTCGGCCTCGAAGCGCGGCCGCCCCTCCCGCATGTGCCGCCGGGCGCGTGTCACGAGCTGCCGGCAGGCCGCCTCGGAGCGGCCCACCGACTCGGCGACCTCGTTGTAGCCGTAGCCGAACACCTCGTGCAGCACGAACGCGGCGCGTTCCAGCGGGCTGAGCCGTTCCAGTAGCAGGAGCGCCGCCATCGACACCGAGTCGGCCAGCTCGGCGGCCCGGGCCGGGTCCTGGTAGGGGTCGGTGAGCAGCGGCTCGGGGAACCACGGGCCCACGTACGCCTCGCGCCGGACCCGGGCCAGGCGCAGCACGTCGATCGAGATCCGGGTGACCGTGGTGGACAGGAAGGCCTTCACCGAGTCGGGCCGGGTCGGCGAGGCGTCGAAGCGCAGCCAGGCTTCCTGGACGGCGTCCTCGGCCTCGCCCACGCTGCCGAGGATCCGGTAGGCGATCGAGAACAGCAGCGGCCGCAGCTCCTCGAACTCCTCGACCTTGCTCACGCCGGCTTCCTTCCCCTCGAACGGAGTCTGTCGAAACGATCATGCCGGTGACCCGCCGGGCCGGGCCCGCCACCCCGGGGCCGGCGGACCCGCGGCGGTCAGTGGAACTGCCCGGCCACGTAGTCGCCGGCCGGCTGCTGGGTGATGATGTTCGCCCGGTTGGCGAGGTTCATGAACGAGATCAGCATCACCAGGGCCGCCAACTGCTCCTCGTCATAGTGCTCGGCGGCCTTCGCCCAGACCTCGTCGGGGACGCCGCCGGCCCCGTCCGCGACCCGGGTGCCCTCCTCGGCGAGGGCCAGGGCGGCCCGCTCGGCCTCGGTGTAGACGGTGGCCTCCCGCCAGGCCGCGACCAGGTTCGTCCGCACCGCGGTCTCCCCGGCGGCCGCCGCGTCCTTGGTGTGCATGTCGATGCAGACGGCGCAGCCGTTGATCTGGCTCACTCGCAGGGCCACCAACTCCTGGGTGGCGGCGGGCAGCGGCAGGGCCTTGAGCTCCTTGCCCAGGGCCATCAGGCTCTTGATGAACTTGGCGCCGGTCGGGTTGGTGAAGAAGTTCAGTCGCGCGTCCATGGGGTGTGCTCCTTCGTGGTGGTCGGTGCTTCACCCCTGGAGACGGGGCAGCCTCGTGTCCTGTGACACGCCCCGGTGTGACGCCCGCCACTCGCTCGGTGCTCGCCCGCTCCCGCCCGTTTTGCAAAACCTTTGCGAAGTCCGTTGACAGGTATAGACCTTGGCGTGGAGAGTCGTCGCCGCCCGGTACGGGCACACCCTTGCGGACTCCCTGCGCCGTCCACCGTTCCCACGATCGTGCGGCTCACCGCACTAGGGGTGATCTCGACCATGCGTCACCGACTCTCCACCCGTTCGACCTTCGGCGCCGCCACCGTCGCCGTCCTGGCGCTGCTGGCCCCGCTCGCCCCGGCGGCCGCGGCCGCCGACCTCGACGGGGCGGCCGATTCCGCGCGCCACGGCGGGGCCGCCTACAAGCGGGTCGGGTACTTCATCCAGTGGGGCATCTACGCCCGCAACTTCCACGTCAAGGACCTGGAGACCAGCGGCACCGCCGGCAAGCTGAGCCACATCAACTACGCCTTCGGCAACGTCGGTTCGGCCGGCACCTGCCAGATCGGCGGCCCGGGTTCCGACGGGTGGGCCGACTACGTCCGCCCGGTCGGCGCGGAGGAGGCGGTGAACGGCACCGCCGACACCGACGGGCAGGCCCTGGCGGGCAACTTCAACCAGCTGCGCGAGCTCAAGGCCAAGCACCCCGACCTCAAGGTCATGATCTCGCTCGGCGGTTGGAGCGGTTCGGCGTACTTCTCGGACGCCGTCCGCACCGAGGCGGGCCGCAAGGCGCTGGTCTCCTCCTGCATCGACCTCTACCTCAAGGGCAACCTCCCCAAGGACGGCGCCCGGGGCGGCGCGGGTGCCGCGGCCGGGATCTTCGACGGCATCGACCTCGACTGGGAGTGGCCGGGCTCCGAGGGCGCCCCCGGCAACGGGATCCGCCCGGAGGACAAGCAGAACTTCACCAAGCTGGTCCACGAGTTCCGCACCCAGGTGGACGCCTACGCCCGGACGCTGAAGGGCCGCAAGCACTTCGAGCTGAGCGCCTACGTGCCCACCGCGCCCGCCAAGATCGACGCGGGCTTCGAGGTCTCGAAGATCATCCGGGACTTCGACTTCGTCAACCTCCAGGGCTACGACTTCCACGTCTCCGGCGAGAAGACCACCGCCCAGCAGTCGGCGCTGTACTCGCGCAACGACTTCAGCCTGGACGGGACCGTCGACGCCTGGCTGCGGCGCGGCGCCCCGGCCCGCAAGCTGGTCACCGGCCTGCCCTTCTACGGCCAGGGCTGGACGGGCGTCACGGGCGGCGGCAACGGCCTCGGCCAGCCGGCCGCCGGGCCCGCCCCGGCGACCTGGACGGCCGGGACCGAGGACTACAAGGCGCTGAAGAAGCTCGCCGACTCCGGCACCTACAAGCTGTACCGGGGTCAGCGCAACGGCCACGCCTGGCTGTTCGACGGCACCACGCTCTGGACGTACGACGACGCCACCGTGCTGCGCACCAAGGCCGAGTACGTGCGCCGCGAGGGCCTCGGCGGGGCCATGATCTGGTCGCTGGACGGGGACACCCCGAACGGCGAGCTGATCACCGCGATCGACAAGGGCCTGAGCCGCCGGTAGTCGCGCCCCCGGCGCACACGGACGCGGGCCCGTCCCCCGGAGGGACGGGCCCGCGTCGTGCTGCGTGCGGCCGGTGGATCAGGCGTTGACGCAGGTGTTGCCGAACGCCGGGCTCAGCGCGCTGATGACGCCGATCGAGTTGCCGCAGATGTTGATCGGGATGTGGACCGGGATCTGGATCTGGTTGCCGGAAAGCACGCCCGGGGAACCGAAGGCCAGACCCTCGGCGACGGAGTCGGCGGAAGCGGTGCCGGCGCCGGCCAGCAGGGCGGCCACGGCCAGGACGCCGGCGGCGAGGGCGGTGCGAGTACGCATGTCTCTCCTTGGTGGATGAGTCAGCAGATCAGAGCACCAATCACACCGGTGGAGAGCCGCGATCCCCCCGGATTGGTCGGAACGCGGGCGTGTCCCGGCGCCGGCCGGTGGCGCCGGGCGGGTCCCGGGCGTCGGTCGCCCGCGCCGGGCCGGTCCCGGCGTCAGCCCGGCGGGAGCTCCTGCTCGGCCCAGATGGTCTTGCCCCGGCGGGTGTAGCGGCTGCCCCAGCGGGTGGTGAGCTGGGCGACCAGGTAGAGGCCCCGGCCGCCCTCGTCGGTGAGGCGGGCCCGGCGCATCCGGGGCTGGGTGGCGCTGGGGTCGGACACCTCGCAGGTGAGGCGCTCGGCCCGGATCAGCCGGACGCCGACCGGGCCGCCCGCGTACCGGATGGCATTGGTGACCAGCTCGCTGAGCACCAGCTCGGTGGTGAACTCCAGCTCCTCCAGCCCCCACTGCCGCAGCTGCGCGGTGGCGGCCTCGCGGATCCCGGCGACCGCCGACGGGTCCGCCTCCAGGGTCCAGCCGGCGGTGTCCGCCGCCGGTACCGCGCGGGTGCGGGCCAGCAGCAGGGTGACGTCGTCGGTGAGGCGGTGGGCCGGCAGGTCGGCGACCAGGTCCCGGCCGAGCTGCCGCAGCGAGGCCCCGGCCGGGGTGACGGCACCCTCCGGAGGGGAGGCCGCGGCGGCCAGCCGGTGCGACAGCGCGTGCATGCCCTCCTCCAGGTCGTCCGCGTACCCCAGCAGCAGTCCGTCGGTGTAGAGCGCGAGCAGGCTGCCGGGCTCCAGCTCGACCTCGGTCACCTCGAACGGCAGGCCGGTCACACCGAGCGGCGGTCCGGGCCGGAGCGGCACATAGGTCACCCGGCCGTCCGGCGCCGCGACGGCGGGCGGCGGATGCCCGGCGGAGGCCATCGCGCAGCGCCGCGACACCGGGTCGTACACCGCGTAGACGCAGGTGGCGCCGAACGGCACGGTCTGCTGCTCGTCCGTGCCGTCCCCGGTCCCGTCCAGCCACAGGCCGTGGCCCACCGGGGGCCGGGAGGCGGCGCCGGGGCCGTCCGCCTCCCCGTCCTCGTCGTTCTCGTCTTGGTCCTCGTCCGGGCGCTCCGCCTCCACCATCAGCTGGGCCACCAGGTCGTCCAGGTGGACGAGCAGTTCGTCCGGCTCCAGGTCGAGGTCGGCCAGCGTCCGCACCGCCGTCCGCAGCCGCCCCATGGTGGCGCTGGCGGCGAGGCCGTGCCCGACCACGTCGCCCGCGACCAGCGCCACCCGGGCGGAGGACAGCGGGATCACGTCGAACCAGTCGCCGCCGATCCCGCTCGCCGTGTCCGTGGGCAGGTAGACGCTGGCGGTGGAGGCGGCCGTGGTCTCGGCCTGCGAGGGCGGCAGCAGGCTGCGCTGGAGGCCGACGGCGGCCCGGTGCTCGCGGGCGTAGCGGCGGGCGTTGTCCAGGGCGAGCGCCGCCCGGTCGGCGATCTCGCGCAGCAGCTCCAGATCGGCCGGCAGGTACGGCGGCCGGTTGGGGGCGCGGTGGACGGCCACCCGGCCGAGCAGCCTGCCGCCGGCCCGGAGCGGGACGGCCATCGAGGCGGGGAAGTCGGTGTGCACGCTCTGCTCGTCGGGGTGCGCGTGGACGGCCGCCCCGACCGGCGGGGGCGGTGGCGGGGCGACCGGGCCGCCGGGCCCCTGCGCCGGCTCGCCGGGCGGGGCCGACACGGCGACGGCGGCGCGGCGCAGCAGTACCCGGCCGTCCCGCCCGGGAGCGGGCTCCGCGCCGGTGAACACGGCCTCGGCGACGTCCACCACCGCGAGGTCGGCGAGACCCAGGACGGGCGCGGGCGCGATGCCCGGGCCGGTCGGGGTGGCGGCGGGCGGCGCGAGGACGGCGGCCAGCTCCTCCGCCGTCCCGCCGACCGACAGCGAGCCGCCGACGGCGGCCGTGGCCCGGTGCAGCAGGGCGAGCCGTTCGCCCGAGCGGTGCAGTTCGGTGACGTCGGTGAACAGCGCGGTGACCCCGATCACCTGCCCGTCCGGGGCCTGCAGCCGGAACGCCGAGATGGCCATCACCGCGCCGCCGGACGGGTCCTCGATGGTGCGGACGATCTCCTCCGCGCCGATCACCGGCCGGCCGGTGCGCAGCACGTCGCGCAGTCCGCGTTCGACGGCGGCCGCGTCCTGCGGCTGGAGGAAGTCGCCGAGGCGGCGGCCGCGCAGGTCCGGCGGGAGGCCGCTGTAGGGGAGCAGATGGGTGTTGGTGCGGACGAGGCGCAGCCGCTCGTCGAAGACGGCCAGGCCGACCCGGTCCTGGAGGAACAGCTCGCTGGTGAACGCCTGGTCCTGGCGCCAGCGGGCGATCTGCGGGGCGGGGGCGGCGAGCACCAGGTAGCGGGCCGCGCCGGGGTCGTCCGGGGCCTCGGGGGTCTCGGGGGCTGCCGGGGCGTCCAGGGGCAGGACCTGGAAGGCGACCGCGAGCGGTTCGCCCCGGTCGGAGCGGAGCACCGCCTCGCCGGACCAGCCCTCGGCCCGCTGCCGCTCGGTGAGCTCGGACATCGCCGGCCACCCCGCGGGGTCGGCGAGCAGTTCGCGCGCCGGCCGGCCGTGGACCTGCCGGGCGTCGAGGCCCAGGAGCCGGGCCGCCTCGGGGGTCCAGCGGACGATGCGGCCGTCGGCGTCGAGCAGGGCTCCGACGGCGTTGTCGACGAAGGGGGATCGGCCGCGGTGCAGGGCGTCCGCCGTGCTCATCCGGTCCGCTCCTCTCCGGCGCGGGGTCACTGCCGCGATCTCTCCATCATCCTCCGGCCCGCCGAGCCCGCCAGTTCCCGCCCGTTCCCGCCGGTCCCCGGTGGCGGCCCCCGTCGCACAGGAGGTGTCGCACAGGAGGCGGCGCACGGGGGGTTCTCGGGCGTCCGCTCTTATTGTAATCTCCGTCAATAAGCGCGGACGCACGCCGCGGTGGCGAGTCCCCGCGCAGGCCACGCACCTGACGGAGGCAGCCATGGCTCACTCGGCGGAACGCACCCCCACCCTCACCCCAGGCGGCCACGGACGGACCCACACCGCCGCCGACGACGACGTGTCCAAGCGGCTGCTCGACTCCGCCGCGACCCTCTCCTACGACCCGGCCACCGAGATCGACTGGGACGCCCCGCTGGAGCCCGGGCACTACGGGCTCAACCCGGAGTGGAGCACCCTCTACGGCACCGCGCTCTGGTCCGGGATGACCGAGGAGCAGCGGGTCGTGCTCACCCGCCACGAGGTCGGCTCGATCATGACCACCGGCATCTGGTTCGAGATGATCCTTCAGCAGATGGTGCTGCGCGACCAGTACCTCAAGGACCCGGCCAGCGCCGAGTTCCGCTTCGCGCTCACCGAGATCGCCGACGAGTGCCGCCACTCGATCATGTTCGCCCGGGCCTGCGAGAAGATGGGCGTCCCCCAGTACAAGCCGAACCAGTTGGTCGCCCAGGCCGGGCGCGCCTACAAGGCCCTCGCCCGGGGCGAACTCGCCTACGGCGGCATCCTGGTCGCCGAAGAGGTGCTGGACGTCATGCAGCGCGACTGGATGCGCGGCGAGAACGTCCTCGACATCGTCCGCGGGACGTCCCGGATCCATGTGGTCGAGGAGTCCCGGCACATGAAGTTCGCCCGCCAGGAGATCCGCGAACGGCTGCGCGGGGCCGGCACCCTCCGCCGCCGCAACGCCGCCTTCGGCATCGCCGCCGGCGCCTACGTCATCGTCACCAGCATGGTTCACCCGTCCGTGTACAAGGCCGCCGGCCTGGACGTCGCCCGGGCCCTCGCCGAGGTCCGCGCCAGCGAACACCGCCGCGCCATGATGCGCACCAGCAGCCGCCACCTGATGGCCTTCCTCGCCGAGAACGGCCTGCTCACCGGCCCGTCCACCAAGCTCTACCGCCGCATCCACATGCTCTGAGCGCCGCACGCCCCGTACCCCGCGCCCCGTACCCCGCACGCCGAACCCACCCAGCGAGGAACCCCACCCCCGCCATGGCCTACGCGATCACCCGGACCTGCTGCAACGACGCCTCCTGCGTGTCCGTCTGCCCGGTCAACTGCATCCACCCCACCCCCGACGAGCCCGACTTCGGCCGCACCGACCTGCTCTACATCGACCCGGCCGCCTGCATCGACTGCGGCGCCTGCGCCGACGCCTGCCCGGTCGACGCGATCTTCCCGGTCGACCGGCTGGCGGGCCCCGACGCCGTCTACGGAGACCTCAACCGCGACTGGTACCGCGACCACCCCACCGACCACGCCTGGGGTGCGCCCGTCTTCCCGCGCAGCCTGCCCACCGGCCTCGACCTCGGGACCGGCCCGCTGCGGGTCGCCGTCGTCGGCACCGGGCCGTCCGCGAGCTACACCGCGCAGGCCCTGCTGCGCACCACCGGCGCCGAGGTCACCATGCTCGACCGGCTGCCCGTGGCCGGCGGACTGCTGCGGCACGGGGTCGCCCCCGACCACCAGTCGACCAAACGGATCGCCGAGAGCTTCGCCTCCGTCTTCCACGACCCCCGGCTGCGGGTCCACCTCAACGTCGAGGTCGGCACCGACCTCGACCACGCCGAACTCGCCGCCCACCACCACGCGGTGGTGTACGCGGTCGGGGCCGCCGCCGACCGCCGGCTCGACGTGCCCGGCGAGGACCTCCCCGGCAGCCTGCCCGCCACCACCTTCGTCCGCTGGTACAACGCCGAACCCACCGTGCCGGGCGACGCGGTCGCCCTCGGTGCCGGCACCGGCCCCGGCGCCGAACGGGCCGTGGTGATCGGCAACGGCAATGTCGCGATCGACATCGCCCGGATCCTGCTCACCGACCCCGACCGGCTCGCCGCCACCGACATCGCCGACCACGCCCTCGCCGCCCTGCGCCGCAGCCCGCTCCGCGAGGTCGTCCTGACCGCCCGGCGCGGGCCCGAGCACGCCGCCTGGACCACCCCGGAGTTCCTCGCCCTCACCCGGCTCCCGGGCGTCGAGGTCGTCGTGGACGACCGGCCCGAGGTCCGCGCGGCCCTCGCCGCCGCACCCGAGGGCTCCGCCGCGGCTCTGCTGGCCGGCCTCCCGCTGGAACGCCTGGACGGCGCCGCCCCGCCCCGGCCGGGCCGCCGGATCGTACTCCGCTTCCACGCCGCGCCCGTCGAACTCCTGGGCGGCGAACGGGTCGAGGCCGTCCGGCTGACCGGCGACGACGAACCCCTGCGCACCGCCCTGGTGGTCCGCTCCATCGGCCACCGCGGCGTCCCGCTCCCCGGCCTGCCCTTCGACGAGGCCACCGCGAGCGTCCCGCACCGGGGCGGCCGCGTCCTCGACCCGGCGACCGGCCGACCGCTGCCCGGCACCTACCTCGTCGGCTGGGCCAAGCGCGGCCCCTCCGGCGGCATCGGCGCCAACCGCGCCTGCGC
The DNA here is from genome assembly GCF_001279805.1 of Streptomyces sp. XY431. NCBI lineage: Bacteria > Bacillati > Actinomycetota > Actinomycetes > Kitasatosporales > Streptomycetaceae > Streptomyces > Streptomyces sp. XY431. The sequence goes on along the minus strand of NZ_LGDO01000482.1, from coordinate 9,625 downwards.
CGAGGAAACCGTGCACGCCCTCCTGGACGACGCCGTCGCGGGCACCCTGCCCCACCCGGCCGGCGACCGCAGGACCTTCGACCGCCTGGTCCGCACCCGCCGCCCCGACGCTCTCGGCCTGCGCCAGCTCCGCGCCATCGACCGCGCCGAACGCGCCCACGGCGAAGCCACCGGCCGCCCCCGCGTCAAACTCCCCACCGTCCCCGCCCTCCTGGCAGCGGCCCGCCGCTGACGGGGGGAAGGGCCGCCGAACTGCCCGTCAGCTGAAGAGGCTGCTCAGGTCCAGCGGCGTGATCAGGTAGCTGTCGGTGGCCGGGTCGTGGGCGTGGAGGAGGGCGGTGCGGCCGGCCGGGACGGTGGGGTCGCCGGGCGGGGTGCGGACCGCGATGAGGAGCGGCGAGCCGTCGTCCGTGGTCACTTCCGCCCAGCCGCCGGTGGCGGTGGCGTCGCCCGGGAGGACGAAGCAGGAGCGGCCGACCAGGGGGAAGGGTTCGGAAGCGAGCAGGTCGCCGGGGAGCTCGTCGGGAAGAACCCCGGGCACGGCGTCGACATGGGGATCGGCGCCGCACCCCCCGTTCCGGGTCCTGGTGGCGTGGCCGACGTCGTGTCCCCCGGACACGACGTCGGCGCCAAGGCCGCTGAGCAGGGCCAGCATCCAGTACTCAGCGGTCACCACCAGAGTCGGGAAGCCAGGCGCGGCTCTGAAGTTCCCCCGCAACCGCCCCGCCCCCCAGACTCTTCCTGCAGCGCCGGATCCCCCGTGCGCCGCAGTGATCCTGTCAGGCGTGCAGGCGTCCGCACACTGCCAGGATCCGGCAATCTTGACGCTGCTTTGACACCCTGAAAATATCCGGAAAACGCAAGCAACGCGGGGCCGTGCGAAACGTCCGAACGGAAGGAGTCACAACGGCTGGTCCGGCCAGTCGAGCAGTCGTGCGCCCATCACGGCGGTCTCCAGGGTGTACCGGTGCAGGGCCTCCGCCGGGTCGTAGCCGGTGAGGTCGCGGATGCGTTCCAGCCGGTAGCCGAGGGCGCGCACGCTCAGTCCGAGCCGCCGGGCGGTCTCCGCGTTCACGTACCCGGCCTCGGCCTGGACGGTGATGGTCTCCAGCAGCGGACGGGCGCCGCCGCGCGCGGCCGTGAGCGGACCGAGCACGGTCCGCACCAGGTCGGCCATGGCTTCCCGGTCCCGCATCAGCACCGGGAAGACCAGCAGTTCCTCGGCCCGCAGCCGGGCCGCGGGCAGGCCGAGCCGCTCCGCGTACTCCAGCGTGGCGAGCGCCTCCTCGTAGCTGCGGACGATGCCGCCGGTGCCGCCGTAGCGGCGGCCGGTGGCCACCCGCAGGGCCGGCGGGTAGCCGGGGCCGGGGCGCAGGGCGAGGTCGGTGAAGGCGGTGAGGACGGCCTGTTCGCCGTCGGAGGCGATGCAGACCAGCCGCCCGTCGCGGACGGCCAGCAGCAGGGTGCGGTCGTCGTAGCGGCCGGTCAGTTCGCGCAGGACCCGGTGCGGCGTGGGCGCGCCCTCCAGGTAGGGCTCGGCGCCGACGGCCACGGCGACGGTGTAGCCGGCGGCGAGCCGCAGGCCGAAGCGTTCGGCGCGTTCGGCGAGCCGGCCGAGGTCGGTGCGGCCGTGCAGCAGGTCGTTGACGAGTTCCCGCCGGTTGGCCTCCTCCTGGCGGACGGCCATCCGCTGGGCGCGTTCGTGGCCCTCGGCGACGGCGCCCAGCGCGGCCTGGGTGGCGGCGAGCACGGCGTCGCCGGTGCGCCGGAGTTCGGCGGCGGTGACGGCGGTGAGGCCGGGGAAGGTCTGCCAGGACGCGCGGGTGGCGCCGAGGCAGACGCCGACGAGGTCGCGCAGTCCGTGGCCGGCTTCGGCGGCGCGCTCGCCGAGGTCGCGCAGCCGCTCCAGTTCGGCGCGGCGGAGCAGGCGGCCGGTGCGGGAGACCTCGGTGAACAGGGACAGGCAGTGGCCGGCGAGCTTGCCGGGGATGTCGGGGGTGCCGGGGGTGCCGGTTCCGTTGGCCGCCGTCATGGTGTCGTGTCCGCCCCGGCCCGTGGGTGTGGTGCGGCCGTCCGGCGGGCCGACCGGTCGGCCGATCGGCCTCTCCGCCGGTCGGCCGGACCGCCGGGCCGCGGGCCGGTCGGCCGGCCACCCAGCCCGGGCATGTTATCGGGTCAGCAGTCCGGCAGCCTCTCCGTCGTGGGCGGAGGAGCCAGTCCCGGCGACCGGCAGCAGCGGCCGGTGGCAGGCGACGGTCCGCCCCGGCGCCACCTCGCGCAGCTCCGGCACCTCCCGCGCGCACCGCTCGTCGGCGAACGGGCAGCGGGTGCGGAACCGGCAGCCGGACGGCGGGTCGAGCGGCGAGGGCGGGTCGGCGGGGAGCAGCCCGGTGTCGCCGAGCGGCCGCCCCGGTTCGGGGACGGCGGCGAGCAGCGCGGCCGTGTAGGGGTGGGCGGGGGCGGCGAGCACCTCCTCGGTGGGGCCCTGCTCGCAGAGCCGGCCGAGCTGGAGCACCGCGACGTCGTCACTGACCGCGCGGACCACGCCGAGGTCGTGCGAGATGAACAGGCTTGCCAGACCCCGTTCCTCGGTGAGCCGGCGCAGCAGGTTGAGCACGGTGGCCTGGGCCGAGACGTCGAGCGCGGAGACGGCCTCGTCGGCGATCAGGACCCGGGGCTCGGCCGCCAGCGCCCGGGCGATGGCGACCCGCTGCGCCTGGCCGCCGGAGAGCTGGGCGGGCCGGCGGTCGCCGAACAGGGCGAGCGGCAGCCCGACCGCCTCCAGCTGGCGTTCGACCGCGGCGGCGCGGTCCACCGCCGGGTCCGGGTGGGCGTCGAGCGGTTCGGCGACGAGGTCGCGGACGGTGCGGCGCGGGTTGAGCGAGGAGACCGGGTCCTGGAACACCATCTGCAGCCGGGGCCGCAGGGCCCGCAGCGCGCGGGGGGCGAGGGCGGCCAGGTCGGTGCCGTCCACGGTGACGGTGCCGGCGGTGGGCGGGGGCAGCCGGAGCAGGGCCTTGGCGATGCTGCTCTTGCCGGAGCCGGACTCGCCGACCAGGGCGAGGGTGCGGCGTTCGCGCAGGGTCAGGTCGACCTCGCTGACGGCGTGCAGCGGGCCGGAGCGGGTGCGGTGGACCACCGAGAGCCCGGTGGCCCGCAGCACGACGGGGGAGGGTTCGGGGGTGGGGACGAGGGGGGTCATACGGTCTCCTGGGCCTTCGGCACGGACACGGACCCGGACCCGGACCCGGCCGCCGAAGCGGACACGGCCGACGGTGCGAGCGGGAAGTGGCAGGCGGCCGTGTGGCCGTCGCCGGCCCGGTGGAGCGGGGGCGCCTCCGTCGAGCAGACCGCCTCGGCGCGCTCGCAGCGCGGCGCGAACGGGCAGCCGACGGCCGGTCGGGAGAGGTCCGGCGGCGAGCCGGCCACGGCGGGCAGGACGCGGCGCAGCGGCCCGGTGACCCTCGGTACCGAGCGCAGCAGCGCGGCGGTGTACGGGTGGGCGGGTGCCTCGGTGACGGCCTCGGTGGGCCCCGTCTCGACGATCCGCCCGCCGTACATGACGGCGATCCGCCGGGCCCGGCCGTACAGCAGGCCGATGTCGTGGGTGATGAGCAGGGTGGCGAGGCCGCGGGTCCCGCGGTGCCGGTCGAGCAGGTCGAGGACGGTGCGCTGGACGGTGACGTCGAGCGCGGTGGTGGGCTCGTCGGCGAGCAGCAGGGCGGGGGAGCCGGCCAGGGCGGCGGCGATGCCGACCCGCTGCCGCAGCCCGCCGGACAGCTCGTGCGGGTAGGCGCGGGCGCGCCGGGCCGGGTCGGGCACGTCGACGGCGGCGAGCAGTTCGGCGGCGGTGCGCAGCCGGTCCCGGCGCCGCATCCGGCGCCGGTTGGTGAGCGACTCGGTGACCTGGTCGGCGATCCGGACCACCGGGTTGAGCGAGGTCATCGGGTCCTGGTGGACCATGGCCACGCCGGTGCCGAGGAGTTCGGCGCGCCGGCGCGGGGCGGCGGTGAGCAGGTCCTCGCCGTTGAGCAGGATCCGCCCGGTGGCGGTGGCCCGGGTGGTGCGGGGGTGGACGCCGAGCACGGTGCGGGCCAGCACGGACTTGCCGGAGCCGGACTCGCCGACCACGCCGAGGCACTCCCCGGCGTCGATGCTGAGGTCGATGCCGTGCAGGACGTGCAGGGTCCGGCCGTCGGGGGTGTGCAGGGCGGTGTCCAGCGAGCGGACTTCCAGGACCGGGCCGGTCATCCCCGGCCTCCCTTCGAACGCAGCTGCTCGCCCAGGTAGTTGAGGGCGAGGACGGTCAGGCAGAGTACGGCCGCGGGGGCGAGCGAGATCCACGGCGCGCTGCCGAGGGTGGTCCGGCCCTCGGCGATGATGCCGCCCCAGGACGGCTCCGGCGGGCGCAGGCCGAAGCCGAGGAAGCTGAGCGAGCCCTCGGCGACGATCGCGACCGTGGTGGCGGTGAACGCGAAGGTGAGCGCGACCGGCGCGACGTGCGGGACCACCTCGCGGCGCAGGATGCGCAGCGGCGCGGTGCCGATCATCCGGGCGGCCTGGACGAAGCCGCGCTCGCTGAGCGACAGGACGACGGCGCGCACCACCCGGGTGAAGTGCGGCACGGTGAACAGGCCGATCAGGCTGCCGATCACGGTCAGGCTCGGGCCGCGCAGCGCGACCGTGATCATCACCAGGATCAGCGAGGGCACCGACATCAGCAGGTCGGTGGCGAAGCCGATCACCTTGTCCACCGGGCCCCGGAACCAGCCCGCCGCCAGGCCGAGCGCCCCGCCGCCGAGCAGGCCGACGGTGATGGTCAGCCCGGCGACGGCGAAGGAGGCGCGGGCGCCGGCCACGGTCCGTTGCAGGACGTCCCGCCCGGCGGCGTCGGTGCCCAGCCAGTGGCCGGGGCCGGGGGCGGCGGCGGGGTGGGCGAAGTCGCCGTGCAGCGGGTCGAACCCGGGCAGCAGCGGGAGCAGCAGGGCGGCGAGCGCGACCAGCGCCAGCCAGGCCCCGGCGGCCAGCACCCCGGGGGCCGGGCGGCGGACGGCGGTCCGGCGGCGGACCGCGGCGGGCAGAGCGTTGGGGGCGGTCTCAGCGACGCTCATCGGCGATCCTCGGGTCGATGGTGCGGTACAGCAGGTCCACGGCGACGGTGGCCGCCACCACGCCGACGGCGCTGACCACCACCACGGCCTGCACCACCGGGAAGTCGCGCCCGGCGATCGCGGTGGCCGCCAGGGTGCCGACGCCCGGCACCGCGAACAGCGACTCGACCAGCACGGAGCCGCCGAGCGACATCCCGATGCCGATCCCGACCAGGGTGACCAGCGGCAGCGAGGAGGGCCGCAGCGCGCGCCGCAGCAGCAGCCGCACCGTGCCCATGCCGCGGCTGCGGGCGGCGGCCACGTAGGTCTGGTCGAGGGTGTCGATCAGCTGGCCGCGCAGGGTGCGGGTGAACACGGCCGCCTCGGTGAGGCCGAGGGTGAGCGCGGGCAGTACCAGGTGGCGCAGGTTGTCCAGCGGGTCCTCGGTGAACGGCGTCCAGCCGGTGGCGGGCAGGATCCGCAGTTGGACGGCGGCGAGCCAGATCAGCACCAGGCCGAGCACGAAGCCGGGCACGGCGAGCCAGACGAACGCGCCGGCGGTGGCGATCCGGTCGACCGCGCCGCCCGGCCGCCAGGCCGAGTACAGGGCCACCGGCAGGGCCAGGCCGAGTGCCACCAGCTGGGCGGCGACGAAGAGTTCGAGGGTGACCGGGATCCGGTCGGAGAGTTCGGCGGTGACGGCGGCGCCGGTGGACAGCGAGTGGCCGAGGTCGCCGTGCAGGGCGTCGCCGAGCCAGCGCCAGGCGGCGGCGAGCACGTTGTCGTCGAGGCCGAGCCGGGCCTCGTACGCGGCGACCTGTTCGGGCGTGGCGGTGGGGCCGAGTGCGGCGAGGGCGGGGGAGCCGGGCATCAGGTGGGGCAGGGCGAGGGCCGAGAGGGTGACCAGCAGCAGGACCGAGGCGGCCCGTCCGGACCGCCCGGCGACGCGCCCGGCGGTCCGGAGAGCGGGCGCCAGGGCGGGTGCCGGTGTGGTCGGGGCAGGTGCGTGGGCAGGCGTCACTTCTTCACCCACAGCACGGCGGGGGAGACGCTGACCACGGTCCGCTTGGAGACGTCGGGCAGTCCGCCGAGCTTGGCGGAGGCCAGGAAGCCGACCGGGTTCTCGGTCAGGAAGAGCACCGGGGCGTCGGCGACGATCTCCTGCGCGGCCTCCTGGTAGGCGCGGGCCCGCTGGGCCGGGTCGACGGTGCCGTGCCCGGCGGTGATCGCCTGTGCGGCCTTCGGGTTGTTCCAGCCGGTGAAGTTGTAGGGGGAGTCGGGCAGGAAGAGGCCGGTCAGGGCGGTGTCGGTGTCGCCGAACATGCTCGTGACGAAGTCCATCACCTGGAACTGGCGCTGGTACATCGCGGTGCCGAGGCCCGCCTGGTCCAGCGGCTTGATGGTCATCCGGACGCCCGCCTCGGCGAACATCTGCTGGAGCACGGTGGCCCGCTGCTGGGCCTCGGGCCGGCTGTCGACCAGGTAGTCGAAGGCGAGGTCGGCGTGGCCGGCCTCGGCGAGCAGGGCCTTGGCCCGGGCGGCGTCGTGCGCGGGGTAGCCGGTGCCGGTGGTGCCCCGGTAGGGCGAGGTGGAGCCGATCGGGCCGTCCGCGACCTTGCCCTGGTCGAGGTGGACGACCCGCTCGACGGCGGCGCGGTCCACGGCGTACTGGAGCGCCTTGCGGACCTTCGGGTCGTCGAAGGGGGCGGCCTTGGTGTTGAACAGCACGGTGGAGGTCGAGCCGGGGCCGGTCGCGGCGCGCAGCCCGTCGCCGGCGGCCTGCTTGTACTGCGCGGGGGTCTCGGTCCAGACGAGGTCGGCGTCGCCGGAGCGCAGCGACTGGTAGCGGCTGTCGGTGTCCGGCAGCACCTTGTAGACGAGCTTGTCGGCGTGGCCCTTGGGGCCCCGGTAGGCGGGGTTGCGCACCAGGGTGGCGGAGACGCCGGGCTGCACGCTCTCCACCGTGTACGGGCCGGAGCCGACGGCGGGGGTGTCGGCTCCGGCGGGCGCCTCGGAGATGTAGCCGAGGGAGCGGGTGAACAGGTTGGGGAAGGCGGCGTTCGGGGCCTTGAGGGCGAAGCCGACCGAGGTCGGGGAGTTCACCGTCATGGCGCCGATGGTGGCGGCGTCGACGGCGCAGCCGCACTTGGCCTCGGGCTTGGCGAGCCGGTTGACGTGGTCGACGACGGCCTGCGCGTCCAGCGGCTTGCCGTCGCTGAAGGTGACGCCCTCGGGCAGCTCCAGCGTCCAGGCGGTGGCGTCGGCGTTCGGGGTGAAGGACTTGGCCAGGTGGGGCTGGACGGCGCCGTTGTCGGCGTTGGCCATCAGCGGGTCGTAGAGCGCGTTGGCCAGGATCATCATCGGCATCGAGGTGAGCCCGCTGTCGGCCGGGTCGAGCTTGGTGAACGGCCGGTCGAGGCCGATGCGCAGGGTGCCGCCGTCGACGGCGGGGCCGTCGTCCTTGGGCGTGGAGCCGGTCGCGCTGCCGCCGGAGAGGGTGTCGTCGGAGGCGGAGCAGGCGACGGCGGTGAGGGCGAGGGCCGCCGTGCAGACCGCGGATGCCAGAACGTGCGTGTGCCGCTTCATGGTTCCTCGTGGGGTTCGGTGGGGGCGGGGGAGGGGCCGGGCGAAGGGGAGAGCGAAGGGGAAAGCGAGGGGGGAAGTGAGGGGAAGGTGGGCGGTCCCGACCGGAGCGGTCGCCGCCGGAGCCCAGCTTTTGGAAGTGGCACAACTGCCAATTGGCAGTTCTGCAAACTTCACATGACGAGCTGACGACGACTTCGCGCTCGGCTTGAGCGGCCGCTCCGGGCGTGATTCCGTACGACTACGGCCGCTAGCGGCAGACCAGTTGACGAGGAGCGAGCAGGATGCAGGGGCAGCGGACGGACACCGCGGCGGAGCCCGGACTGCGCGACCGCAAGCGCGCGCGGACCCGGCAGGCGATCCGTACGGCGGGGCTCGACCTCTTCGAGGAGCAGGGCTTCGAGAGCACCACGGTGGACCAGATCTGCCGGCGTGCGGACGTCGCCCACCGCACCTTCTTCCGGTACTACGAGTGCAAGGAGGCCCTGCTCTTCGGCATGGACTTCGGGCTCGCGGTCCTGGACGCCTTCGCCGCCGCGCCGCCCGGACTCGGGATCTGGGAGGCCTTCGAGCACGCCGGGGCCACCACCGACGGTCAGTTGGAGGAATCGGCCGAGCACACCGTGCGGCGCCGGGCGCTGCGGCGCCGGTTCATCGGGATCCGCAGTGTGCACGACTTCGCGCTGATCATGATCGACACGTTCTCGCAGCGGGCGGCGGCGATCGCGGCCGACCGGCTGGGTGTGGACGTGGCCGCCGACCTGCGGCCGCAGGCGCTGGCGGCGCTGCTGGCGGGGATGACCCGGCGGCACGTGGTCAACGGCGAGGAGGGGCGGCCGTTGGCGGACTGGGCGGTGGCGTTCCGGCAGCTGCTCGGGCCGCTCGCGGGGCCGGAGCCGGAAGCCCCGTCCTCGGCCGGGCCCGCGGGGTGAGCGCGCCCCGCTACCGGGCGGGCCCGGACCCGCCCGCGCCGTCCGTTCCGCCGGGCTCGCGGTAGTGCAGCACGAACCGCGCGCTGCTGCCGTCGATCCGCCGCCGCAGGTACAGCGCGGGCGTGCCGTCCGGCGTGCAGCTGACGCCCTCGCGGACCAGCAGCGGGGTGCCCGGCGGCACCCCGAGCAGCTCGGCGTCCGCGAGGTCCGCGCCGATCGCGCCGAACGCCCGCCAGTCGTACTCCAGCTCCACCCCGGCCGCCCCGGCCAGGGCGAGCACCATGTTCCCCGGTCGTCCCGGCCGCAGCAGTTCGGCCGGCAGCGGCCGGGTCGGCACCCAGTAGCTGTTCGCCACCCGGGGCCGGCCGCCGATCCGGATCACCGTGTCCACCCGGGACAACTCCCCGGTGCTGCGGCCAAGTTGCCGGGCCGCCTCGTCGTCCTCGGCCGAGCCGCCGACGGCCGGCGCCGCCACCACGGACTCGCCGTCGCCCTCGACGGTGCCCGCCGCCCCCTCCGGCAGGGGGGTGTCCAGCGGCAGGGCGCGGTGGACGCTGCCGAGGTCGAACCGCTGGCTGCGGGGGTCGACGGTGATCGAGACCCGTACCGCCGGCGGGCGGACGAAGGTCCCCACGCCCCGGCGGATCTCCAGCACCGCGGCCCGCTCCAGCTCCGCCACCGCCTGCCGGACGGTCAGCCGGTTGACGCCGAAGTCGGCGCTCAGCTCCGGCTCGCTGGGCAGCCGGGAGCCCGCCGGGTACGTCCCGGCGTCGATGCGCTCCTGGAGCTGCCGGGCCAGCCGGCGGTACAGCGGGGTGTCGCTTCGGTGCGTTGCCACGCGCCCGATCCTACGGAGCCGGAGGGCGGCTTCCGTCCGGGGTTGTCCGGAAGTTCACCCCGGCGCCGCTTGCCCCGGCCCCGATCCGCCAGGTAGACATCTAGACGTCTAGATGTCTCGCCCACCATGACGTTCCCCCTTCCTCTGCCCGTCCTGTTCCCCCAGACCGCCCCCACCGAGAG
>NZ_LGDO01000481.1:0-47369 GCF_001279805.1 Streptomyces sp. XY431 | reverse complement strand
GGCCGCGGCCGGACCCGCCGCCGACCCGGCGCGCGAGGCCGCGGGGTTGCCCGGGGAGGCGCACGGGGAAGCCCCGGGGGAAGCCCGGGGGAAGACGCCCACCGAGGATCCGACCCCCCCCGCCGCCCCCGCCGCCTCCGCCGCCCCCACCGGTCCCACCGCCCCCACCGGTCCCACCCCCGAGGAGCGGTCGTGAGCTGCGCCGCGTGCGGACACCGCACCGCCGACACGGACCGGTTCTGCGCCGGCTGCGGCACCCCGCTCACCACCGCGTCCGCCGCGTCCCCCGCTCCGCCCCCGGCCGTCGCCGAGCCGCGCGAATCCCGCCGCAAGGTGTCGATGCTCTTCCTGGACGTCGTCGGATCCACCACCCTCGCCGAGCGGCTGGACCCCGAACCGCTGCGCCGCGTGATGGACCGCTACTTCGCCAGCTGCGGCGCCTGCATCGCCGAACACGGCGGCGTCGTCGAGAAGTTCATCGGCGACGCGATCCTCGCGGCCTTCGGCGCCACCGTCGCCCGCGAGGACGACGCGCTGCGCGCCGTCCGGGCCGCCACCGGCGCGCTCGCCGCCCTGGCCGGGCTCACCGCCGACCTCGCCGCCGAGTACCGGGTCGAGTTGGAGGCCCGGGCCGGGATCTGCACCGGCAACGTCGTGGTGATCACCCGCCCGGGGGACGACTTCCGGGTCGTCGGCGACTCCGTCAACACGGCCGCCAGGCTGCAGACCGCCGCCGCTCCCGGCGAGGTGCTGATCTGCGCCGACACCGCCGCCATGGTGCGGGCGCAGGTGGGCATCGAGCCGGTCGAGCCGCTGCGGCTGAAGGGCAAGTCCCGTCCGGTGCCGGCCTGGCGGGTCACCGCCCCGGAGGCGACGGCCGAGGGCCCGGGACCGGTCACCCCGTTCATCGGCCGGACGGAGGAACTGGCCGCGCTGGAACGCGGCTACCGGCGGGCCCGGGACCGGCGCGAGGTGTGCCTCGCCACTGTCCTCGGCGCCCCGGGCATCGGAAAGTCGCGCCTGGTCCGGGAGTTCCTCTCCGGGCTGCCGGACGGCGAGGCGCTGGTGCTGGCCGGGCGCTGCTCCGCCTACGGCCGGGGGATCACCTACCGGCCGCTCGCCGAGATGCTCGGCTCGCTGCCCGGCGGCCGGCCCGAACTGGTGCGGCTGCTCGCCGAGGACGCCGCGTCGGCCGGGCCGCCGGACGGCGCGGACGGGCGCGCGCGACACCTGGTCACCCGCACCCTCGCCGCCGTCACCGACCCCAGCCATTCTGCCGACCCCACCGACCCGGGCCGCCCCGCCGACGCCGACCCGCCCCCCGGACAGGTCGGCGTCGAGGACATCGCCTGGGCCGTGCGCCACCTCCTGGAGGTGCTCGGCCGCTCCCGTCCCGTGGTCATGGTCTGGGAGGACCTGCACTGGGCGGAGGCGACCCTGCTCGACCTCGTCGACGAGATCGCCACCTGGCTGCGCGGCGTCCCCGTCCTGCTGCTCTGCGTGGCCCGCCCCGAACTGCTCGACCAGCGCGCCGACTGGGGCAGCGGCAAGCCGTGCGCGACCACCGTCGACCTCGGGCCGATGAGCGAGGAGCAGACCGCCGCCCTGGTCGGCGGTCTGGCCCTGCGCGGCGACGTCCACGCGCAGGACCTCCGGGCCGACGAACAGCGGGAACTGACCGGCCGGGTGGTCGCGTTGTGCGACGGCAACCCGCTCTTCGCCGAACAGCTCATGGACGTCTTCGCCGAGACCGCCCCCGGCACCCATGTGCCGCCCACCGTCCAGGCACTGCTCGGCGCGCGGCTGGACCAACTCCCGGCCACCGAGCGCGGACTGCTGGAACTGGCCGCCGTCGTCGGGCGCGAGTTCAGCCGCGGGCAGCTGCGGGCGATGGCCGAGGCCGACGGGGTGGTGCCGACCGCCGCCGACGAGGCGACAGCCCGGCTGGCCCGCCGCCGGGTCTTCGAACCCGGGCCGGCCGCCACCTACCGTTTCGCCCAGGCGCTGCTGCGGGACACCGCCTATGAGTTCACCCCGAAGACCCGGCGGGAGCGGTGGCACGACTTCCTCGCCGACCGGTTCTCCCACGCGCACCCGAGGGACCCGATGGCGGTCGCCTACCACGTCGAGGCCAGCTGGCAGCTGCGCCGCCAACTGCGGCCGGGCGACCGGAAGTTGCCCGTGCTCGCCGGAGCGGCGGCCGGGACCCTGATCGCCGAGGGGACACGTGCGCTGGCCCGCAAGGACCTCCCCGCCGCCGTCCAACTCCTCGAACGCGGCCGCACTTTGCTGCCGGTCGGGGACCCCCGGCACATCGCGCTCGCGCTGCACGTCTGCGACGCCGGGGTCTGGCTCCAGGACGAGGCCCGGTGCCGGGCCGCGCTCGACGCCGCCGAGGCCGCACTGCCCGGCAACCCGCGCGCCGCGGCCACCCTCGCCGTCCAGCGCGGGATCGTCGCGCTCCGGCTCGGCCTCGCCCCGCCCGCCGCCGTCGCCGCCGACGCGGACCGCCTCACCGCGCTGCTGGAGCACGACCCGGGCGACGACCGCAGCTGGTCCCGGCTCCACCAGCTGCGCGCCCACCTCGAACTCGCCGCCGAGCGCACCGCCTCCGCCGAGACCTCCTTCCGGCTCGCACTGGCCCGCGCCCGCGCGCTTGCCGACAGCTACGAGGAGGACCGACTCCTGTGCGCGGTCTGCGAGTTGGCCCAGTGGACGCCCACGCCGGTGGCCGCCTCGCTGGAGCTGTGCGCCCTGCTCGGCCGACGCTTCGCCGCCAACCGCTCGCTGCTGATCCCGGTGCTCGTCGCCCGCGCCCACCTGGAGGCGCTCGACGGGGACGTGGCCGCCGCGCGCCGCACCCTCGCCGAGGCGCTCACCTACTCCCACGACGTGCACGCCGACCTCGCGGACGCCGTCGTGCTGGACGCGGCGGGCTTCGTCGAGTCGCTGGCCGGCGCCCATGAGGTCGCCGAGGCCCGCTACCGGCAGAGCCTCGGTGTGCTGCGCGCCGCCGAGCACGCCCCGGACACCCGGACCACGGAGGTCGCCATCGCCCGCGAGCTGTTCGCCCAGGGACGGACCGGGGCCGCCGCCGCAGCCCTGGCCGCGCTCGACCCGGCCGACCACCCGGACAACCGGCGGGCCGACCACCCGGACACCCGGCCCGGCGACCACCCTCCCGACCACCCCGACGACCGCGACGGCCAGCGGGACAGCGACCGCGACGGCGGCAACCCGCGCGCCCGGCTGGGGGCGACGGCGCTGCGCGGCCGACTCGCCTCCGCCCGGGGCGACCACAGCGAGGCGGTCGCCGCCGCCACGGCGGCCCGCCGGCTGAGCGAGGGCTCCGACGACCCCTGCCTGGTCGGGGAGACGCTGCTCGATCTGGCGATCGTGCTCCGCGCGGCCGGCCAGGCCGAGCGGGCGACGGCTGAAGGGACCGAGGCGTTGCGGATGTTCGAGGCCAAGGGCGCCGCCCTGCCCGCCGGACGGGTCCGCGCCTGGCTCGCCGCCGGGCAGACGGACACCAGCAGTGGCACCGCCCCAGCCGCCCCAGCCGCCCCACCCGCCCCGCCCGGCGCCGAGGGCGGTGGCCGACGATGACCGACCTCCACCTCCCGCCCTGGCGCCGCCCGCCGCGCGACCACTTCCCGGGCGTGCCCGCCTGGAGCATGCCGGTCTCCGTCGTGCCCCAGGAACCCTTCGACATCAGCCCGCTCGGCGGCCACCTCACCCAGGACTGGGCCTGGGGCGGCGCCGACGGCTCGGGCGTGCGGGTCTGCGTCCTGGACAGCGGCGTGGACGCCGAACACCCGCTGGTCGGCGGCCTCGACCGCGCCATGGACGTGGTGCGCTCCGAGGACGGCACCCTCACCGTCACGCCGACCGAGCCGGGCGACACCGCCGGCCACGGCACCGCCTGCGCCAGCGTCATCCGCTCCGTCGCCCCCGGCGCGGCGCTCACCTCGGTCCGCGTCCTGTCCGGCGGCCGGCACGGCAGCGGCGCCGCCCTGCTCGCCGGGCTGACCTGGGCCATCGAGGAGGGGTACGACGTCATCAACATGAGCCTGTCGACGACCAAGGCGGAGTTCTGCGACGCACTGCGCGACCTCTCCGACTCCGCCTACTTCCGCCGCTGCGTCATCGTCGCCTCCGCCCACAACATGCCGGTGCGCAGCTACCCGTGGCCGTTCGCCTCGGTCATCTCGGTCGCCAGCCACGACAGCCCCGACCCGATGACCTACTACTACAACCCGTCACCGCCGGTGGAGTTCTACGCCCGCGGGGTGCGGGTGCCGGTGGCCGGCCCCGGCGGTCGCCACCTGCTCAGCACCGGGAACAGCTTCGCGACCCCGCACATCGCGGGTATCTGCGCGCTCATTCTCAGCAAGCACCGCTCGCTCACCCCCTTCCAGCTCAAGTCCGTCCTCTACCTGGCCGCTGAGAACGTAGCCGTACCCGATGGAGGTGCGCGTGTCGACTGACCCGTTGGAGAGTGCCGAGCTGCGGCAACGCAGACTGCTCCAGTCGATCGTGGAGGTTGCCCGCAGTGTGTTCGGCGCGGCCGCGGCCTCCGTGCTGCTGGTGGACGAGGCCGACGGCGACCTCGTCTTCGAGGCGGTGGCGGGGGAGGGGGAGCACCACCTGCTGGGCAGCCGCTTCCCGGCCGGCACCGGTATCGCGGGCTGGGCGCTGATGACCGGCCAGCCGGTGGTGGTGGACGACGTGGCGGACAGCCCGCAGTTCGCCCGCACGGCCGCCGAGTCCACCGGCTATGTGCCGAGCAGCATCATGGCCGCCCCGCTGATCTGCGAGGGCGACTGCATCGGGGTGCTGTCCGTGCTGGACCGCGACAGCCGGCCGCGCTGCGACCTCGGCGACATGGCCTCGCTCGGGCTGCTGGCCACCGAGATGGCCACGGTGCTGGAACTCCTCCTGACGCTCCGCTCCGCCGCCCCGGCCCCGGTGGCGGCGCCCGCGCCGGGGAAGGCGGCGGCCTTCGACCTGGCGGTGCTGCAACGCGTCGCCGACCGCCTCCCCGGCGCCTCGGACCACGTGGCCGCGACCGTCGGCAAGCTGCTGGCGATGGCCGACGACCTGCTCGCCACCGCCGACGCCGATGCCTGACCGCCCCGCCGGAGCGCCCGTCCCACCGGCCGCCCGGCGGCCCCCGCCCCGCTCGCCCTTCCTCGCCCAGCTCGACGACCCCGCCCGCACCCTGGACGCGCGCCCGCGTCCGGCCCCCTGCGTCCTGCTGCTCAGCCGCGCCTGCGACACCGACCTCGACCCGGTGCGGAACCTGCTCGCGGGCGCCGGCATCCGCACCGCCCGCCTGAACGCCGAGGAACTCGCCGCCACCTCCCTGACGATCGCCCCCGACGGCCGCACCGTGCGCCTGAACGGGCGCGAGCTGATCCCCACCGTCACCTGGATCCGCCACTTCGCGCCCACCGCCCTCGACCCGGCCGCGTTCGACCCCGGTAGCTTCGACCCCAGCGCCTTCGCCACCGCCCTCGGCCGCACTGCCCTCGGCCCGGCCTCCCCGGTCGCGGACACCGCCGGGACGCCGCGCGGCGCCTTCCTCCGCGACTCGTGGCAGGCGGCGGCCGCGCAGCTGGCGGCGATCTCCGGCACGGCCGTCCGACCCGACCGCCCCGGGGTGCTCTGCCAACTGGACCTCGCCCGCCGGCACGGGGTCGCGGCGCCGCGCGCCGTGCTGACCACCGATCCGCATCATGTGCGCGACGAGTTCGACAGCCCGCGCGTGGTCGTCAAGGCGGCCGGCCACCACTTCGTGGAGCCGGTCCCGGGCCGGCTGCACGGGATCTTCCCGACCGTCCTCGACCGGGCCGACCTGGCCGGCGGCCCGCGCCCCGGGCCGCCGGTGATCGTCCAGGAGTACGTCGAGCACGAGGCCGAACTGCGGGTCTACTTCGTCGGCGGGCAACTGCACGCCTTCGAGGTCACCAAGACCGCCCCGGCCGACCCCTGGACCGCCCCCGACCGGCTCGGTGTCCGCGCCCTGCCGTCACCGCCGCCGGCAGTCGCCGCCGCGACCCGCACCCTCGCCGCCGCGATGTCCCTGCGCTACGGCGCGTTCGACTTCCTCCTCAGCGCCGGCACCCCGGTCTTCCTGGAGGTCAACCCCGACGGCGACTGGCGCTGGGCCGAGCGCCGCACCCGCACCACCCCGGTCACCGTCGCCGTCGCCGCCATGCTGGCCGCGCTCCACCGGGCCGCCCTGTGAACCCCGCCGTCCTCTGAACCCCACCACCACCAGCGCCTCCCTCGGCCATTCGGCGCAGCCGGCCGCCACCGGACCGCCGCCGTCCCGTCCCGGCGCCTACCGTGGGCGGATGACCGACCGTCGGACCGGTTACCTCGGCGCCGCCGCCGCCTTCGCCGTCTGCATGGCGGGCACCACCCTGCCCACCCCGCTCTACGGGCTGTACCAGGAGGAGATCGGCTTCTCCGAACTGATGGTGACGGTGGTGTTCGCCGTCTACGCGTTCGGGGTGATCGGTGTGCTGCTGCTCGTCGGCAACGTCTCCGACAGCGTCGGCCGGCGACCCGTCCTGCTCTGCGGACTCGCCCTCGCCGCCGGGAGCGCCGTCGCCTTCCTCGCCGAGGGCGGACTGCCGCTGCTCTGCCTGGGCCGGCTGCTGTCCGGCCTGTCGGCGGGCCTGTTCACCGGCACCGCCACCGCCTACGTGCTGGAACTCGCCCCGCCCGACCGCCGGGCCCGGGCCGGTTTCGTCGCGACCGCCGCCAACATGGGCGGCCTCGGCTGCGGCCCGCTGCTGTCCGGGCTGCTCGCCGAGTACGCGCCGGAGCCGCTCGTCCTGCCGTTCCTGGTGCACCTGGTCCTGCTGGCCGCGTCGTTCGCGGTCACCTGGTTCCTGCCGGAGACCGTCGACGGCGCCCGTCCGCTGCGCACCGCCCGGCCGCAGCGCCCGTCGTTGCCGCCGGAGGTCCGCGGGGTGTTCGTGCCGGCGGCGATCGCCGCCTTCGCGGGCTTCTCCCTGCTGGGCGTCTTCACCTCGGTCACCCCGGCGTTCCTGGGGCAGAGCCTGGGGATCCACAACCACGCGGTGGTCGGCCTGATCGTCTTCACGGCCTTCCTCGCCTCCACCCTCGGCCAACTGCTGGTGCCCCGGCTGGGCACCGCCCGGGCGATCCCGCTCGGCTGCCTGGTGCTGATCGCGGGCCTCGCCCTGCTGGCCGCCTCGCTCGCCTGGACGCTCCTCGCCCCGCTGGTGCTCAGCGCCCTGGTCGGCGGTGCCGGGCAGGGCATGGGGCTGCGCGGGGCGGTCGGGGAGATCGCCGGCGCCGCCCCCGCCGAACACCGGGGCGGCGCCCTCTCCGCGCTCTTCGTGGTCGCCTACTTCGGCATCTCCGTCCCCGTCATCGGGGTCGGCCTGCTCGCCGAACCCCTCGGCCTCGCCGACGCCGGCCTGGTCTTCGCCGCCTGCATGGCCGTCCTCGCCGCCGCCTCCGGCGCCTACCTCCTCCACCGCGCCCGCTCCCGGCCGGCCTGACGTCGCGAAATCCCCCGGTGCCGGCCGGTACCGGGTTCGTGCTGCTCCGTGGCCGGTGCATAGGGTGGGGGCGGTAGAAGCCCCAGCGCACCCGTGGAGATCCGGATGAGTTCGACCGCCGAGCCCGACGTCCTGCTGCCGGTCGGGGTGATCGGCCTCGGGGACATCGCCCAGAAGGCGTACCTGCCGGTCCTGACGGCGCTGCCGGGCCTGGACCTGCGCCTGATGACCCGGGACGGCGCGAAGCTGGACCGGATCGGCGACGCCCACCGGATCCCGGCGGAGAACCGGTTCACCGACCTCGGGCAGCTGATCGGCAGCGGGATCAAGGCCGCCTTCGTGCACGCCGCGACCGACCAGCACGTCCCGATCGTGGAGCAGCTGCTGACGGCGGGCGTCGACGTCTACGTCGACAAGCCGCTCGACTACACCCTCGACGGCTCCCGCCGCCTGGTGGAGCTGGCGGACCGCACCGGCCGCTCCCTGATGGTCGGTTTCAACCGGCGGTTCGCGCCGGCCAATGTGCAGGCGAAGGAACGCCCGCGCGACCTGATCCTGCTGCGGAAGAACCGCGAGGGCCTGCCCGAGGCGGCGCGCCCGCTGGTCTACGACGACTTCATCCACGTCGTCGACACGTTGCGCTTCCTCGTCCCCGGCGACATCGAGCACGTCGACGTCCGCGCCCGGGTCCGCGAGGGCCTGGTCGAGCACGTGGTCCTCACCCTCGCCGGCGAGGGCTTCACCGCGCTCGGCATCATGAACCGGATGTCCGGCTCCACCGAGGAGATCCTCGAAGTCTCCGGCGGCGACTCCAAGCGCGAGGTCCACAACCTCGCCGACGTCGTCGACCACCGAGGCCAGCCCACCGTCCGCCGCCGCGGCGACTGGGTCCCCGTCGCCCGCCAGCGCGGCATCGAACAGGCCGTCCTCACCTTCCTCGACGCCGTCCGCACCGGCAAGGCCCTGGACGCCCACGACGCGCTGCGCACCCACGAACTCTGCGAACTGATCGTCGAGCGCATCGAGGCCCTCTGACACCACCCCGTCGCACGCCGCAGCCCCGCACCGGGGAGGACCTTCCGGTGCGGGGCTGCGGCGCGCGGTGGCGGGGAATCAGGCGCTGAGGCGGGCGCGCCACCAGCTGAGGGTGGTGCGGAGCTGGGTGTCGAGCGGGGTGGGGCGGGTGGTGAAGGCGGCTTCCCAGGCGGTGGAGTCGACCGTGAACGGGCGGTCGAACTGGTAACGGGTCTCGCGGAGTTCGCGCAGGAGGGGGGTGACCAGGGCGGCGAGGGCGAAGACGGCGGGGTTCAGCCGGCGGACGGGGACGGGGGCGACGCCGGCCTCGGTGGCGAGGAGGTCGACCATGCGGCGGATCGGGACGGCGGGGGCGGTCGGGGCGTGCCAGGCGCGGCCCCAGGAGCGTTCGTCGGTGGCGGCCTCGGCCAGGGAGCGGGCCACGTCCGGGAGGTAGGTCCAGCTGTGCGGGGCGTCGGGGTCGCCGAGGACGCTGACCGGCTTGCCGGCCAGCAGCCGGGGGACGACGCGGCCGGCCAGGTGGCCGCCGTCGGTCACGCCGGGGCCGAAGAAGTCGGAGGCGCGGACCTCGACGGCGCGGATGCGGCCCGCCTCGTGGAGGGCGCGGGCCTGCTCCCAGAGCGAGGCGCGGAGGCGGCCCTTGGGGCCGGGTGCGGCGAGCGGGAGGTCCTCGGTGAGGGGGCCGTCCACGGGGCCGTAGCCGTAGAGGTTGCCGAGCATGACGAGGACGGCGCCGGTCGCCTCGGCGGTGCCGAGGAGCGAGGCGTGCAGGGGCGGCCAGTCGGCCGTCCAGCGAGGGAGCGGCGGTGCGGCGCAGCTGTGGATCGCGGCCGCGCCGCGTGCGGCCTCGGTCAGCCGTGCGCTGTCGGTGGCGTCCAGGGCGAGGTGCTCGATCCCGGGCTCGGCAGGTCGCCCGGACCGGGTGACCACCCGTACCGTGTGGCCCTGTTCGGCCAGCAGTCGTGCCGTGGCCGCTCCGGCCGGTCCGTGTCCGACGATCACATGAAGACTCACCGTCACACCATAGAGGTGACGGACCAGGGAGAACGCGGTCGGGGTGGGCGCGCGGCCCGGACCTGAACCGGGCCGGGCCGCGCGGGGTGGGACCGGACGGGGCGTCAGCAGGGCACGAAGGCCGTGACCGTCGCCGTCGAGGGCGGCCAACCGCCGTTGTTCACACTGAAGTTGTTGGTCACCGTGTTGCCGCAGGGCACGGTGAGCAGCAGGTCGCCGACGGTGGCGCCGCCGGCCGGCACCAGCGCGGTCAGGTTGAGGGGCGGCTGCGGCGGCAGCGCGGGGGTGGAGCCGTAGATGGTGAAGCCGACGTTCTGGGCGACCCAGGCCGGGTCGGTGGTGGCGACCTGGCCGTAGAGGCGGACGTGGGTGCCGCTGACCTCGATACAGGCGCGGGTGAGCAGGAAGCCGGGCGCGCCCGGGGACCCGCAGGTGACGGTGCCGGTCGGCCCGGCGGGCCCGGCGGGAGCGGTGGTGGCGGCGGTCGCGGTGGGGGCCAGGCCGACGGTCAGCGCGGCGAGGCCGGCGGCACCCGCCAGGGCGGCGGTGGTGAGGCGGTTCATGGAGCGGTTCCCTCCCTCGTGCGGCACGCCGGCAGCGGAGCCCGACGTGCACACTGTGACATGTCACATTCCTTGGGGGGATCTTTGCATTCCGAATGGCGGTCCGTCCGTACTCGGGTCGGTGCGGGCCGGTTCTGACCGGTGGGTGCCCGGGTTTGGCCGGAACGGAGTGGCATGCACCGGTTCGCGGGCGACAAGTGGGGGAGCGGGAGGGGAGCGGGAGGAGGAGCGGAAGGCCCGGCCGGCGCTCCCCGAGGAGCGCCGGCCGGGTGTGCGGTGGTCAACCAGCCCTACCAGTGCTTCAGTTGGCGATCCCGCAGTACTGCTGCTGCTTGCCGATGGCCCGGTAGACGCAGTCGGCGGTCTCCAGCAGCCGCAGCACCGCCTCCCGGTTGCGGCTGGTCTCGCGCCCGATCACCTCGTCCGGCGGGTAGAAGCCGCTGCTGCCGTTCGGCCCGGGGTACATCTCGAAGGTGTAGGCGAACACCCGCTGGGTGCCCCACAGCCAGTCGTCGATCGAGCCGTCGGTGATGTAGAGGTCGCTCGACTGCTCCGGCGTGTAGCCGTTGGTGGAGGCCATCGAGCGGCCGAGGGTGGCGAAGGTGTTGTACTCGTCGGCGGTCATGCCGGTGGTGGTGTTGGCGGTGGTCCAGCCGAACGGCCAGAGCACCAGCTCGCTGTAGGTGTGGAAGTCGATCGCCGCGGTGATCTGCTGCTTGCCGCCGACCACCCGGGTGCGGACGAAGTCGGCGACCACCTTGGCCTCCTTGGCGGACTCCGGCGCGCTGCCCCGGTAGGTCTCGCTGGAGGTGGAGCCGGAGGAGCCGCCGCAGCAGCCCCACTTGTAGTTCCAGTTGCGGTTGAGGTCGGTGCCGACGCTGCTGCTGCCGGTGTTCGGCTGCCGGTCCTTGCGCCAACTGCGGTAGCGGCCGGTGGCGATGTCGTACTCGCCGCCGTCCGGGTTGAGGTCCGGGACCACCCAGATCTCCCGGTTGTCGACGACGTTGGCGATCCGGCTGTCCGTGGCGTACTTGTCGCCGAGTTCGTGCAGCAGGTAGAGCGACATCTCGACGGTGAGGTGCTCACGGGCGTGCTGGTGGGCGGTGAAGAGCACCTCGGGTTCGTTCTCGTCGGTGCCGACGTTGTCGCTGATCTTGACGGCGACGATCGGCCGGCCCTCGTACGAGGTGCCGATGACCCGCTTGCTCATGATGCCGGGGTGCGCGGCCACGACGGCGTCGATGTCGGCGGCGGCCTCCGCGTAGTTGTGGTAGCCGGAGTCGGCGGACGGGAAGTCGTACAGCGCGGCGCCGGCCTCGGTCTGACCGGCGGGCCCGTCGCCGTACCGGGGGCCCGGCAGCGGGACGGGGGACCAGCCGAGCGCCCGCAGCCGGGCGGCCTCGGCGGGGGTGGCCGTGACCGTCACCGAGTCGGCCCTGACGGCGTCGACCGAGGCTCCGGTGCCGGCGACGGCGGTGCGTTCGGCGACGGTGCGCGGGCCGTCGAGGCGGTACTGCCGGGCGGTGTCGGCGTCGCCGGCCGAGGCGACGGAGTCCGGCTGGACGGCGGCGGCCGGGGTGACGGCCTGGATGCTGAGCGGGGTGGCGAGGGCGAGTGCCAGCAGGACGGCGGTGGCCGTGGCGGGCTTCCCTCGGCGGGGCAGTCGCATGACTGTCCTCCTGTGGGGGGTCCGTAGGGACGGAACATTGGAGGAGATGCGGCGCCGCGAGGTTGATGGTGCGTCAATGTCATGCTTTCGTCAAGGAGTTGGGGGAACAAGAGGCCCGGAAGGGGGCCCGCGGCCGGTCAGGAGGGGTCGCCCGCCGCCGATCCGAGCGTCACCACCCGGGCCCAGCCGGGCGGCTCCGGCCGCCGGTATTCGGTACCGTCCTCGTTCCACCGGCGGGGCCGGCCGAACAGGCCCACCACCGTCCGGCAGGACGGCTGCGCGACCGGCCACGGCGTCTGACCGTCCGTCAGCACCACGACGACGTCCGGCCGGGGCCAGGTCCGCAGGGCGGTGGCGAACCCCTGCCGGAGGTCCGTCCCACCGCCGCCCACCAGAGGGATGTCCCCGTCCCGGCAGAGCCGCTGCGCGGTCTGGGCGGCCGCGTCGCAGGACACCACGGTGACCAGGTCGCGGCGGCCGCCCACGGCCCGGGAGATCTCCGCGACCTCCAGCAGCGCGCTGCCCAACTCGGCGTCGCTGACCGATCCGGAGGTGTCGACGACCACGGTCACCCGGGGCGGGCGCCGCCGCAGGGAGGGCAGCACCGCGCCGGGCAGCGCGGCCGACCGGCGGGCCGGGCGGCCGTACGAGTAGTCGCCGCCCGAGCCGGAGCCCGCAACCGCCGAGCGCACCGCCGCACCCAGCAACTCCCGCCACTGCTGCGGCGGATGGAATGCCTTCTCGGCCCACCGCCGCCACCCGGCCGGGGCGTCGCCCGGTCGGCCGAGGATCCCCTGCGCGACCCGGAACCGCACCGCGTCCCGCTCCTGCGGGCCGAGCCCGTGCGCGCCCTCCGGTCCGAGGTCCCAGCCGCGGACCAGGCCGTCGGCGCCGCTGCCGCAGTCCAGCCAGGCGAACTGCTCGGTCAGCGGCCCGAGTCCGAACCGCCGGAGGTAGTCCTCCATCAGCTGGCCGTCGGACAGTTCCAGGTCCTCGGGCAGCACCGCGCCCGCCGGCCGGACGAGCCCCTCGCCGTAGATGTCGTCGTTGATCTCGCAGTCCGCGGCGATGTTCATCCGCAGCCGGTCGGCGACGCTGTGCAGGCCGCGCTCGCGGGCGACCCGGTCGCCGCGTCCGTGGTGGTCGCGCAGCAGGTGCGACACCTCGTGCACCCAGACGCCCGCCAGCTCCTCCACCGGCATGAGGGCGACGAACGAGGGCGAGACGTAGCAGCGCCAGTGCTCGTCCACGGCCATCGTCGGGACGTCGCGCGACTCGACGACGTGCAGGGCGAACAGCGCCGTGGCCAGGTAGGGGCGGACGCGGACCGCGTGCAGCCGGGCGGCGTACAGCTTGTCGAAGTCGAGCCGGCCGACCCGCGGCACCGGCGTCGTTGCCGGAAGCGCGGACGGCGCGGACGGCGCGGTCACCGGCGGGCCCCGTCCGCCGCCGCGGCCCGCGCCACCGCGCGGTCCGCCCGCCGGGACAGCGCGACCGCCCCGGCGAGACGGTCGATCGTGGCCGGCACCTCCCAGTCCGCCTGCCGCAGCGCGGCGAGCGCGGTCGCCGGGACGACCGCGACGTCCGGAGCCCCGCTCTCCACCGCCCGCGCCAGCAGCGCCCACGCCGCGTCCCAGCGCGCCCGGTCCGGGCGGCGCCGGACGGCGTCCACCACACCCTCCAGCGTGGCCTGCCGCAGGTCCCCGCGTTCCGGCAGGACGGCGGCGGCCGGGTCGGCGAGCAGCGCCTCCGGGTCGGGCAGGTCCATCCGGTCCATCGCCGCCATCAGCTCCAGGCCGGGCCCGTCCCCGACCGTGCCCCGGACCAGCAGCGCCAGCACCTCGCGGGAGGCCCCGGCGGCGGTGGCGAAGGCGATCAGCCTGACCGTCATCTCCCAGCTCCGGGGCGACGGCCAGGCCCCGCCCCGCCGGGCGTCGTTGCCGGGCAGCCGGTGGACGAGCGCCGGGCGCGCGGCGAGCAGTTCGCACACCGCGCGGCGGGCGAGGGCCACCGCCTCCGGCAGCCGCGCCGGGTCGAGTTCCGGCAGGACTGCGCGCGGCCACGTGCCGCCGAGGCCGCGCACCACCACCTCGTGGTCGTGCTCCCACGGGAGGTGGACGAACCGGTTGGCCAGCGGTGGGCTCAGCTCCCAGCCGTCGGCCGCCGAGGAGCGGGGGTTGGCGGCCGCCACGATCCTGACCCCGGGCGGGAGTCGGAGCGCGCCGATCCGGCGTTCGAGCACCAGCCGCAGCAGCGCGGCCTGGACGGCGGGCGGCGCGGTGGAGAGTTCGTCCAGGAACAGCAGGCCCCGGCCGGACCGGACCAGTCGGACTGCCCAGTCCGGCGGGGCCATCGGGACGCCCTGCACGGCCGGGTCGTCGCCGAGCACGGGCAGTCCGGCGAAGTCGGAGGGCTCGTGCACGCTCGCGATGACGGTGGTGAGCGGGAGGGCCAGGGTGTCGGCGAGTTGGGTGAGTGCGGCGGTCTTGCCGATCCCCGGTTCGCCCCACAGCAGCACCGGCAGGTCGGCGGCCACGGTGAGGGTCAGGGCCGCCAGTCGGTCGTCGGGGCGCGGTTCGGTGGTGGTGGCGGAGAGCAGGGCCAGGAGGTCTGCGGCGACGTCGAGTTGGGGCATCGGGGCAGCAAGGGGCATGCGGTGTCGTCCTTTCGGGAGACGGGCGGGGAGACGAGGGGGGAGTCGGGCAGGTCGAAAGAGGCGGGGAGTCGGGCAGGTCGAAAGAGGTTGGTGTCAGCGGCCGTTGGCGTGCCGCGGGTGGGAGCGGCGCTCCTGCGGTCGGGGCCGGGGCCGGACGTCGGTGCTCCGGCGCGGCCCCGGATCGGTGAGGCCGGCCCGGAACAGGCCGTGGGCGACCCGCCGTTCGGCGGCCTCCGTCAGCGCGTCCCGCAGTGGGCCGGTGCGCAGCGTGGCGTCCGGGCCGAGCAGGTCCTCGACGGCGGCCAGTGCGCCGGCGGTGTCGCCGTGGTCGAGGCGCGCGCGGACGTCGGCGAGGCTCTCCGGGCGTCGGTGGGCGTCGTCGATGGTCTGCAGGCAGGGGAGCGGGGTGCCGGTGAGTTCCCTCAGCAGCTCTTCGCGGCGGACTTCGTCGGGTGGGTGGTCGAGCGCGGTGAGCACCCCGTCGACCAGGCCGATCCGGTGGAGGCTGCCGCGGCACCGCACGACGCGCGGTCGGCCGGGGGACGGGCCGGGGCCGGACGGTGTCGGGCCGGACGGCGCCGGGGCAGCAGGGGCGAGGGCCGCCGCCACCAGCGGGTGCAGCTGCCCGGGCCCGATCAGCCCGGCCCGGAGCAGCTCCAGATCGGGAGGCACCAGGGCGGCCGCGTCGGGCAGTACGGGCAGCGCGCCCGCGCGCATTGCCGACCCGCCGGTGCCCGTCCCCACCACCAGTTCGCGCGCCCCGAGCCTCACCCGCACGGCCCCTTCGCCGTCGGGCCGGCCCTCGGCGCGGAGAAGGATCCGGGCCTCGGCCGCCCACCGCTCGGGGCCCCCGGAGCGGAGCGGCAGTTCGCCGCTCCGACCGGCGTCCCAGAGGTGCCGGTGCAGGTCCAGCCGGAACCGCGGGCTGGGATGCGGATGCGGGTGCGACGCGTCGGCCGGATGCTCCGGTGCGCGCCCGTGGGCGGGCCGGCGGGGTGCGGTCCCGTCCTGGAGGGCGAGGCTGAACCGTTGCCCGCCGCTCGCCCGGTCCGGCGGCGTGCGCACCACCAGGTGCACCGCGCCGTACCGGGCGAGGGAGAGGGTCAGCCCGGGCCGCAGCAGCCCGACGGGCGCGACCCTCGGCAGGTGCCAGCGCAGCAGGTCGGGCGCCAACGCCCGGAGGTCACAGCGGAGTCGGTCGGCCGTTTCGCGCCCGTGGCGCCGGGCGGCGGACCGCAGATCGAGGTCGACATCGACCCGGGCGGCGGCACATGCCCCGGCCCAGTCCCCGGCGAGCCGCCGGGCTGTCGCAGTCTCGATGACCGAGGCCGGCACGGCGAACTCGCGCACGTGCAGCCAGAAGGAGAGTCGGGGGTCTCCGGTCGCGAGGTGAGCGCTCATCAGCACTCACCTTGCTTGGACCGGACCCCCACTTCGTGAGGAGCGGAAGTCGTCATCGGCCCGGAGCCTAGCCGCCCCCGGTGCCCGAGCGCCACAGATTTCGCGACCGGACCCGTTTCCCGCCCTCGGCCGCCGTGCCCGGCCGACCCGGCCGCCACCCTCGGCCGCCGCGCACCCGCCCGACCCGCCCGCACGGTCCGTCAGGCGACCCGGCGGCCGGTGCGCGGAAGGCGTTCGGTCTCCGCCCGGGCCCGTGCCGCCGCGGCCCCGTCGGCCTGCGGAAGCCGTTCGGTCTCCGCCCCGGCCCGGGCTTCCGTCGCCGGCCCGGGCCCCGGCGGGGCCGCTTCGTCCGCGAGCAGCGGGATCCCGTTCCGCAGGCCCACCGCGCCGGGCAGGTCGAACCGGCGGCTGCGCTGGACGATCTTCTCCCGGTCCACCTTGAGTGTCCCGGTGACGGTGCAACTGCCGGCGCGCAGCGCCACCAGACGGGCCTGCCGGACCACCGCGACGATGCCCGCCAGCTCGATCACCAGCGTCAGCTCCATCCGGACCGAGCCGACCGTGGTGCCGTCGACGAGCAGATCGACACGGGGGCTGTTGGTCGAGGTGATGCGGTGGTTGGCGAGTGCCACCACCTCCTCCGACGCGGGGTCGGCCCGGGTGCGCCGGGCGGCCGCGGTCAGGGCGGTGTACCGGGACCAGCCGGCGGCGGCGAAACCGAACAGGTCGCGCCCGAGCTGGCGGTCCAGGGCGGTCGCCACCTCGCGCTCGACGGCCTGCCCGGCCGCGCCGGTCAGCCGCGGGACGCCGTGCAGCAGGGTGCCGACGGTGCCCTGCCCGCGCAGGGACTCGGCGAGCGTGTCGACGGCGCTGCCGGGTGTCTCCGTCCCGAACAGCAACAGGCGTGCGGTCGCCGGATCGGTGAGCGTGGCGGTGGTCATGGCTCCTCCTCCGTCGTTCCCCCCTCCTCGGTACCGGTCTCCCCGGCACGGATCTCCCCGCCGCCGGCCGTCCCGCCGCCGGCCGTCCCGCCGCCGGCCGTCCCACCGTCGGTCGTCCCGCCGCCTGGCACCCCGCCGCCTGGCACCCCGCCGTCGGGCGTCTCCTCGACGCGGTGCGTGCCCGGATCCTCCCGGGACTCCAGCCTGACGGCGCGGCCGGGCCCGGCCGGGTCGTCCGTCTCGGTGACCAGCGGCCGCGGCGGCGCACCGGCCACCGGGGCGACCGCGACGTGCGCCGACGCCCAGTGCGGTCCCCGCCGCCGGCCGAGCACGTAGGTACCGGCGAGGGCGGCGAGCACCACGGCGCCGCCGGCCGTCGAGCCGACCACCAACGCGGTGGGCGCCGCGTCGCCCCCGCCCGGCCCGGGAACCACAGAGGCGGCCAGCACCTCGAAGTCCGTGGACCCGGCCGTCTCCGGACGGTCCGGGCAGACGGCGCGCAGCCGGTAGTGCCCGGGCCGGGCGTCGTCCGCGATCCGCGTGGTCACCACGAACCCGCCGCCCGTCCCGGTGCCGGGGTGCTCCCACACGACGCCGTTCCAGGTCAGCTCCGCCTCGGCGCCCGGGCAGGCGAAGCCGGTCCCGGTGAGCACGACCTGCTGCCCCGGTCGTGCGGCGCCCGGCCGCGCCCGCAGTACGGGCCCGGTGGTGGGCCCGGGGGTGGGCGACACGTCCGTCGGGTCCGGCGTCGGGCCGACGCTGCCGCCCCGGTCGACGGTGAACGTGGCCGTGGCCCGGCGTTCTGCCGCCGGTCCGCAGGAGGCCTCCACCGGGTGCGGGCCGGGCGCCGCACCGGCGGGCACGGTGACGCTCTGCTCGAAGGCGCCGTCGGAGGGCAGGGTCCGGCCCAGTTCACGCTGCTCCCAGCGCAGCACGACGGGTTCGTCGGCCGGGCAGTAGAACCCGGTGCCCCGGGCGGTGAACGCACGGCCGACGGGCCCGCTCGCCGGGGTGAGGGCGAGGCTCTGCGGAGTGTCCGGGTCGACCACGAAGTCCCTGGCGACGGTCTCGGTGCTCGTCGGGGCCAGCCCCGGGGTCCCGGGCGTCGGGGCGTCCGGCTGCGGCGAGACGGGCGACCGGACGATCGGGCAGGAGGCGAGGACCAGGTGCGGACCCGGTTCGGCGTTCGCCGGGACGTCGACGAACCCCTGGAACTGTCCCTTCGTGTCGAGCCGCGCCGTCCCCGCGGGGGTGCGGTCCCAGATCAGCTGCACGGTCGCGGACGGGGACTTCGGCCCCGGGAGGCAGCGCGTGAACCCCGTCCCGTCGACCGTCACCCTGGTCCGCGGCGGCCCGTGGTCGGGGGACAACGTCATCGCGGCCTGCGCCCACGCGGTCGGCGCGAGGAGCGCGCACAGCACCGCGACCACGGTGCCCAGCAGCACCGAGGTCAGGACGCGGCCCACCGCGCGTCCGGAACCCGCCGACACGGCCGACCGCCTACCGGCCGGCCCGGCCGGTCCCGGACCGGTCCACCGAGATGCCGGCGGAACGGTGGGAATCGCCCTCGGGTAAGGATTGGTGCGGCTGTCGGGTCATCGCCGACCGTCCTTCCACGAACCTTCTCCTATCATCGCCCCGCACCCGCTCCCGCACCATGCCCGGGCCGGGCCGGGGCGAGGTGGAGACAGGGACAGGGCAGTTCCGGGACGGGACCCGTCCTACTGGCGCGCGGCGCGCCGGTAGTGGTCCAGGACGTCCTGGCGCAGCAGGCCCCCGAAGCCGGCGCCTTCGAGACGCAGGCCGAGCTGGGGCTCGGTGAGGCCGAGCGCGGTGGCGGCCGTCGGCAGGTGCCAGTCGTGGGCGGCGATGCGGTCCAGCAGGTGGCCGCGCCGGACCTGGGCCTCGGAGAGGCGGAAGGTCTTGAGGTAGGCGAGTCGGCCGTGCTCGTCGGTGATCGCCTCGCCGATGTGGTTCTCCTGCTTGGGGCGGAACTCCGGCCGGAACCGGTCGAGGCGGAAACGGCCCAGGCGGCGCACGGTCCGCGCCCGGTAGTCCGGGTCCAGCAGGCCGCCGGCCACCGTGTCGTCGTGGAAGGCCGCCCAGGCGCGCTCCTGGCCGTCGACGGCCGCGCGCAGCTCGGCGGTCGAGTTGATCGGACCGGCCGTGCGCAGATCGGCCCGGAAGTCCGGGACGGGGCCGGACAGCAGGGCGTAGTGGTGGATCAGCTCGCCGAAGAGGTCGAGCAGCAGGGTCCGGTGCAGGGCGCGGTAGTCGTCGGGGTGCGGGACGACGAAGGCCGCAGCGAGCGCGTCGGCCACGTACACGACCAGGCCGCACTGGCCGGGGTGGATCTCGAAGACCCGCAGGGCGTCGGCGAGGCCGCGGACCCGGTCGCCTGCGTACGCCTCCTCGGCGCGCGGCGACAGGCCGTGCCGCAGCGCGCGCTCGGAGTACTCCTCCCAGGCGATCGACGGGCCGCCGAAGTGCAGGGCGAGATAGCCCTCCAGGGCGAGGTGGAGCGGCAGGAAGCGCAGCCGGGTCCGGTTCTCGCGCTTGGCGATCCGGCGCGGCACCCGCACCCGGACCCGCTCGGGCGGGGTGCTCGCGGTGATGGCGGAGGGCGGGTCGAGCCGGGTGCCGTAGGCGGCGGCGGGGGTGCCGTCGCGGGTCCAGTCGGCGACGAAGCCGTGCGGGACGAAGGCGAGGTAGTCGGTGCGGCGGCCGACCGGGACGGCGGTGTACTCCGGCTCGTAGAGCTCCTGGTGGAGGCGGAGGTCCTCGATCGGCTCGGCGCGGACCAGGGGCACCAGGCGCACGCCGCCCCACACCTGGGCGGGGCGGGTGTCGAGGCCGGTGAGGTCGAGGCGGAACGCCGGGGCGGCCGGGGTGGTGGTCATCGGACGGTCTCCTCGGTGCTCTCGGTGCTCTCGGCGGCGGTGCTCCCGGTGGCGGTCTCGCCGGGACCGGTCGCACGGGCCACCGCGACGCGCACCGCGCCGTCCGCCGCCAGGAACCGCTCGGTGCGGGCGGCCAGGTGCGCCGTCAGCTCCGCGAGGTCCGTGCGGCCCTCGGCGAAGCGGGCGAACTCGACCAGGGCGGGCAGGTCCTCGGCGTCGCGCAGCCCGGCCGTCGGCACCGTCGGGGCGAGCCGTCGGACGTCGAAACCCTCCGCGTCGTACACCGGGTTGAGGTGCACGATGCTGGTCCGGTGCTCCGGGTCGAGCCGGGTGCGCCACACCCGCAGCACCTCGGCGGCCAGCCCCGGCGGGGCGTTGTCCCAGCCGTCGGAGACGATCACCAGCCGCTCGGGCGCGGTGTCCAGCGCGTCCAGGATGCGGCGCCCGAGAGGGGTCGGACCGGACGGGCGGGCGAGCAGCGCGTCGCCGCGGCCGGAGGTCCACAGCGCCGTGTACTCGCCGGCCAGCGCCGCGAGCAGGAAGTGGCAGGCGAGCGCGGCGGCGAGCGGCCGGCGGCGCTTGACGCCCGAGCCGTACGCGGACCAGCTGTCGTCGAGCACGGCCGTGACCCGGCCCCAGCTGCCCTCCTCCGCCCCGGTCGCGCGCACCGCCCGGCGGGCCGCGCCCCGCAGGGCGTTGGTCAGTTCGGCGCGGCGGGCGGTGCGGTCGGCGGGCGGCAGGCCCAGCACGTAGGAGGCGAGCCGGGTGAGCGGCATCCGGGCGAGGGCGGAGGCGTCGGCGGTGACGGCGGTGGCGCCGAGGGTGCGGGCGGACTCCTGGAGGCGCAGCCGCTCCAGGCCGGTCAGCCGCGGCTCGATCTTCTGCAGGAAGGCGGCCCGGGGGATGCCGTGGCGGTTCGCGAAGCCCTCCGCGACGGTGTACGGCAGTTCGTAGAGCGCGCCCTGCTCGTAGTGGGCGCGCCGCCAGGCGTCCAGCAGCGGCGCGGTGTACCGGGGGCGCCGGCGCGGGGCGTACAGGAAGTCGCCGGTCTCCTCCGCGACGGGGCGCAGATGGGTGTGGCGCAGCGCGAGCTTGAGGCCGGCGCGGTACTTGACGGCGTCGAGGGCCTGGTCGGGGCGGGCGGCGAGCCAGTCGCGCAGGATCGCCCGGGTGCGGCGGTTGTTGACCTTGGCGCGGCGCAGCTCGCCGATCAGCCGGTAGACCCGCTGCGGCGGCAGCAGCCGCAGTCGGCGGGCGATCAGCCGGCCCTCGGTGCGCCGCTGCTCGTCGGTGGCGTCGCGGGAGGTCTCCAGCAGGCGGCGGACGATCAGGGCGGCGTTGTGGTCGTTGATGTCGAGGGCGAGCGCGGCGGCGTAGGGGCCGCGGTAGTTGACGAGCATGTACTCGTGCAGGAAGTCGAGCGAGAGCTGCTGCTCGGCGGCTCCGCTGTGGAACTCGCGCTGGCCGGTGCCGGTGATCGCGGCGTTGACGAACAGCAGCACGTCCTCGGCGGCGACGAGGTCCCCGTAGGTCTCCACAGTCCTGCCCGTCCCTGGGTTGTCGTAGGGGGACGGCCGGCCGGGGAATGGGGGTACGAGCTGCGAATCATTGCGTTAGAGGCACATTCCGGAAGTCGCACCGGAGTCCCGCGGCCGGCCGGAACGACAGTAACACCGGGTGGTGCGGGGGTCGCACCCGGTTTTCCGGCGGCCGCCCCGCGCCACCCGGTGTGCAAGCGTGCCCCGTCAGGCCGGGGCGCCGCGCAGCTCCAGGGTGCAGCACTTCACACTGCCGCCCGCCTTCAGTAGCTCCGTGACGTCGATCCCGATCGGCTCGAAGCCCCGCGCCCGCAGCCGCGCCGCCAGCCCGACCGCGGCCTCCGGCAGCACCACCCGGCGGCCGTCCGAGACGGCGTTGAGGCCGAAGACGGCCGCGTCCTCGTCGGTGGCGAGCACGGCGTCCGGGTACAGCCCGGCCAGGGTGCGGCGGCTCTCGGGCGAGAAGGCGGCCGGGTAGTACATGATCTCGTCGTGGTCGAGCACCGCGAGCGCGGTGTCCAGGTGGTAGTAGCGCGGGTCGACCAGCTCCAGGGTGACCACGGGGCGGCCGAGGACGCGCTCCGTCTCGGCGTGCGCCCGGCGGTCGGTGCGGAAGCCGGTGCCGGCCAGGATGCGGTCGCCGACCAGCAGGTAGTCGCCCTCGCCCTCGTTGGTGAACTCGGCCCGGTGCACCGCCCGGTAGCCGCGCGAACGGAACCACTCCATGTACGCCGGGGCCTCGTCCGCCCGCTCCTCGTGCCGGAACCGGGCGACCAGGGCGGTGCCGTCGACCACGGTCGCGCCGTTGGCCGCGAACACCATGTCGGGCAGGCCGGGCAGCGGCTCGATCAACTCGACCGTGTGGCCCAGCTCCTGGAACAGCGCGTACAGCTGCTCCCACTGGGCGACGGCGCGGTCGGCGTCGGTCGGCTTCGCCGGCTCCATCCACGGGTTGATCGAGTAGTCGACCGTGAAGTGCGTCGGACGGCACATCAGGTAGTGGCGCGGGCGGGCGGTACGGGACACGGGCGGTCGACTTCCTTCCGGCGGGGTGGTGCGGGAGGGGCCGGGCGGGTGCGGGGTGCGCCCCGTCGGTTGCCCCGAGCGTGCCGGGCGCGGCGATCGCGGACGTGGCCGCGACATGCACGGTGATCGGACGGCGGCGGTCCAGCCGGGGTCGGCGCACGGCGGGCGTCGGGGCAGGTCGGGGCGGGCGCAGGTCGGGGACGGCCCCGGACCTCCCCGAGGGGTGCGCGCTCCACGACACGCGGGCAGGAACGTGCCTGCGCGGCCGGTGCGGGGCGCCGCGGTGGACTGGCCCGGCCGTACACGCCGCGTCGACGAGGAGACCGCACGATGGGGACCAGCACAGGAGCGGGCCCGGGCGCGGGCACGAGCATCGGAACAGGCACGGGAACGGGCACGAGCATCGGAGCAGGCACGGGAACGGGGACGGCGTCGATGCGCGTGCTGGACACCTCCGGCGCGGCCTACCGCCGGGCCTTCGAACTGTTCCTCGCCGGCACGGACGAGAAGCCCCTCACCCACGCCCGGCTGACCGAGGTCGCCACCGGCCTGGACCGGCGCCGGGTGCTGCTGGACGTCGGCGCCGGCGAGGGCAGGACCACCGCCCACCTGGCGCGCTACTTCGAGCGCACGGTGGCGATCGAGCCCAGCGCGGCGATGCGCGAGCGGCTGCGCGCCGTCTGCCCGGAGGCCCTCGTCCTGCCGGACCCGATCGACGCGGCCGAACCGCCCGAGCCGGCCGACCTCGTCCACCTCTCCCACGTGCTCTACTACGTTCCGCCGGAGGACTGGCTGCGCACCGTCGGCCGGGTCCTGGACTGGGCGGCGCCCGGCGGGACGCTGCTGGTCGTGCTGCAGAACCCGGAGAGCCCCTGCATGCGGATGGCCGCGCACTTCACCGGCGTGCGCTACGACCTGCGGCCGCTCGCCGAGCAGTTGGCGGAACAGGGACCGGAGCACACGGTGGCCCTGGAGACCCTCGACCTGCAGTACCGGACGGACCGGCTGGCGGAGGCGGTGGACGTCGCGGAGTTCATGGTGAACGTGGCCGACCTGGCCGTCCTGGACCGGCTGCCCGACCGGGACGAACTGACCGCCTACGTCGAGCGCCACTTCGCCCGGCCGGACGGCGGTTACGCCATCGGCCACACCCAGGACATGCTGACGGTCCGCCGTGCCCCGCGCTGACGGCGCCGCCCGCCTCGGAGCTGTCGGGCCCGGGGGGCCTTGAACTGTCGGGCCCGGGGCGTTGAACTGTCAGGCCCAGGGCAGCGCCGAGCGCGTGCGCCAGTACTGCTCGGCCGGTTCGGCGAGCGGCGCGAGACCGGCCGACGCGGCGGCGTCGAGGGCGAGCCCGGCGGCACCCAGGTTCGAGGCGAGCTGCTCGGTGGTGGCCGCGCCGGAGAGCACCACGTCCGCCCAGGGCTGCGCGGCGACGGCCGCCAGCGCGAGGGCGTCGCAGGAGGCGCCGGTCCGGGTGGCCAGTTCGCGCAGGGCGGCGGTGTCCGGGCCGGTGGCGTTGCGGTCCGCGAGCCGGCCGTTGGCCATGCCCTCCTTGACCACGACGAGCAGGCCCGCCGCGTGCGCCTCGGCCAGCGCCGGTCCGGCCGAGGGCTCCAGCAGGTTCCAGGTCGACTGCACGGCGCCGAACAGCGCCCGGCCGTCCACCGTCACCGCCAGCGCCGCCCGGACCGCGGCCGCCTGCTCCGGGCCGCTGGTGGACAGGCCCACCCGCACGCCCTCGGCGGCCAGCGCGGCCAGCCTGGCGTGCAGCGCGGGGTCGGTGAGCGCGGGGCTGTCCGGCGTGACCGAGTGCACCAGGTAGACGTCCGGACGGCGGCCCAGCAGCGCGAGGCTCTCCCGCACCTGGCGGTCGAAGACGGCCGTCGAGTGCTCCTTGACCTCGTGCACCGGCACACCGGAGGCCCGCCAGTCGGCGGTGTACGTGTATCCCCACTTGCTGCCGACCGTCACCTCGGCCGCGGCCTGCGGCCGGGCGGCGAGCCAGGCGCCGAGGAACTCCTCCGCGCGGCCGTAGGAACGGGCGGTGTCGAAGTAGCGCACACCGGCGGCGAAAGCGGCGTCGAGCAGGGCGTGGGTCCGTGCGCGCAGGGCGTCCACGGTGCGCTCGGCCGGGAGGTCGAGGTCGCGGCCGAGCGTGATGTACCCGGGCCGTCCGACGGCCGCGGTGCCCAAGCCGAACCGCGCGATCGACGGTCCGGACGGTCCGGACGTTTCAGCGGCGGCGTGGGCGGTCGGCATGGCGGGTCTCCATCGGCAGGTCGGCACGTCAGCAGGGGTCGGCAGCGCGCGGGACGAGGCAGGGTCCGTCCCCACCGCACCCTATCGGCCCCGCCGCCCCCGACCGGCCCCCGACCGGCCCCCGACCTGCGCCGACAGCCCCCGGCGGCGCCCGCTCCCGGGCGGGTGCCTATGCTCCTGTGTCGAATGCGTCGAACGTGTCGAACGTGTCGAAGCAGGGACCACTGCGGGGAGGGCCGTCATGACCTACCGGATCGAGCGGATCGGCCGGACGGACACGGACTGGGAGCGGTTGCGGGAGGTGCGCCTCGCGCAGCTGCTGGACACCCCGATGGCCTTCCTGGAGACCTACGAGACGGCGCTCGCGCACGGCGACGAGGAGTGGCACTCCCGGATCCGCCGGGTCAACGAGCCCGGCAGCGTCGGTCTGGCGGCCGTGCACGACGACGGCGGCGGGGCGGGGGAGTGGGTCGGGACGATGATCGGCTTCACGCCCGAGCCCGGGACGGCGCTGCTGGTCGGCGTCTGGGTCCACCCGGAGCACCGGGGCCGCGAGCGCGGGGTGACGGACACCATGCTGGACGCGATCATCGCCTGGGCCGGGGAGACGGGCGCGCGGCGCCTGCTGCTCACCGTGCACGAGGACAACGCCCGGGCCGCCGCCTTCTACCGGCGTCGGGGCTTCGAGCTCACCGGCGGCACCAAGCCCTACCCGCTGGACCCGGCCGCCCGCGAACTGGAGATGGCGCTGCCGCTGGTCTGACGACCGGACCCCGTCTCCTGCTCCCTTACTCCTTGTTGCTCCTTCACCCTGTCACCGACCGGGCCTCGTCGGCGCTGTACGCGGAGGCGAAGGTGAACGCGCGCGGCGAGGGCCCGTGCGCCCTCAGCTCGGCCAGCCGTTCCAGCGCCTCGGTGACGCTCGGGCGGTGACCGGCGGGCACCCACCAGAGCACCAGGTGCGCCTCGACGTGCCGTGCGAACCATTCACGCCGGCGCCGCATCGCCTCCAAGTGCCCGCTGCGGTAGGCGAATTCCCACAGGGCTTCCTGGTTCTCCCACACCGACAGGTTGACGATGACGTTCTCGCCCGCCGGGCGCAGGCCGGTGGCGTCGTCCGTGCCGTCCTCGACGAGCCGCCAGACGAAGCCGGGCGTCCCGTCGGCGGCGGCGTTGACCGGGTCGAGCAGTTCGACGAACGGCGCGATCCGCGGGTCGTCGATCGGGTGGAGCAGCGTGGCGACGTTGAGTTGGGCGAGCTGGGCGGGCAGATCGTGCGCGGCAGGCTGGGACGAGGTCATGTCTCATCCCAGCACGGCCCGAGTTTCTATGTCAATCTTCATTGTTTTTAGAAGCCTCGACCACCACGCAGCACTCGCCCGGCCGGGCGTCCATCCGGGCGCGGACCGGACCCTCCGTCCCCAACAGCCCCTCCAGCAGCGCCAGGTTCATGCCGCAGACGAGCGGCGGGAACTGCTCCGCGACGGCGTGGAAGGGGCAGTTGCGCATCCGGACCGCCGCCGCGCCCGCCCTGCCGTCGTCGGCAGTGCCCTCGCTCCGCACCGGATAGGGCTCGTAGCCGCGCGCGGCC
The DNA here is from genome assembly GCF_001279805.1 of Streptomyces sp. XY431. Taxonomy (NCBI): domain Bacteria; kingdom Bacillati; phylum Actinomycetota; class Actinomycetes; order Kitasatosporales; family Streptomycetaceae; genus Streptomyces; species Streptomyces sp. XY431. The sequence goes on along the minus strand of NZ_LGDO01000481.1, from coordinate 21,232 downwards.
AGCAGCTCCATCGCCCGGTCGAGGTCGCCGCAGGGCGCCTCCGCTCCGCGCAGCGCCTCCCCCCGGCGGCGCGCGGCCTCGTGGAGCGCGAGGTCCAGCCCGGCCGCCTCGGCCGCCCCGGCGAGCAGTTCGGCGGCGGTGCGGTAGTCGCGGGCGGGCAGCGACACCGCGTGTTCGGCGCGCGCCCGGGTGTACACCTTGGCGGGCCGGCCCGCCCCCGGGCCCGAGCGGCCGGTCAGCCGGCGGCTGCCGCTCTCCAGCAGTCCGGCCTCGGCGAGCTTGTCGAGGTGGTGCGCGGCGAGCGTGCGGGTCACCCCCGTGCCCTCGGCGGCCTCGTTCCGGCCGACCTCACGGCCCTGCGCCACCACGTACTCGTACAGTCGGCGCCGCACTGGGTCCTGCAGCACCGCGATCGCGTCGATGTCCTCCATCCGCCCATTCTAAGAACAACGCGGATCGCCGTTAGAAGCCTGCCCGTCGGACGCCCGGCCTTTCGGCCCCGCCGCCTCAGGCGTAGTGGCCGCCGGTGACGTCCGGCAGCGGGTCCGCCACCGCGTCCAGCAGCTGCGGCCCGTCGTTGCGGACGCTGTTCACGGTGGTCGCGACCGGTCGCACCAGCAGGTCGCCCGTCGGTGCGTGCAGCAGGCCGCGGACCTCGGCGGGGTCGGTGACGCTCGGGTCGAGCCAGGCGTCCAGGGTGTCGGCGGTGAGGGTGACCGGCATCCGGTCGTGGATCCGGCCGGCCGCGTCGGTCGCCTCGGTGGTCAGCACGGTGCAGGTCACCAGCCACGCGTCCGCGTCCTCGGGGGCCGTGCGGTCGCGCCAGAACTCGTACAGCCCGGCCATCAGCAGCAGGCCGCCGTCCGGCCGGTGGAGGTAGTAGGGCTGCTTGTAGCCCTTGCGCCCGTCCGTCGCCGGCACCGGCCGCCACTCGAAGTACCCGTCGGCGGGCACCACGCAGCGCCGTTCCTTGAACGCCTTGCGGAACGCCGGCTTCTCGGCGGCCGTCTCCACCCGCGCGTTGATCATCCGTGCGCCGGAGCCCGGATCCTTCGACCAGGACGGGACCAGCCCCCAGCGCAGCGACCGCACCTGGCGCGTGATCTCCCCGGTCTCCCGGTCGACCCGTTCCAGCACGCTCGCCACCTCGTCGGTCGGCGCGACGTTCCACGACGGCGCGAGCGCCTCCGCCGTCGGCCACAGCGAGGCGCGCAGCAGCTCCGCCAGATCGGGCGGGGTGGTGGTGGAGACGAATCGACCGCACATGCGCCTCATCCTGCCCCCACCGGACCCCGCCCGTCACGCATCCCGCGCGTCACGCATCACCCCGACCCCGGCCGCCGTCCCAAGATCATCGGGCGGTAGGCTCCACCCGCAACACGACGCGAAGGGAAGCCAGTGGCGCGGGTTGCAGTGATCGGTGGCGGTATCGGCGGCCTGGGGGTCGCGCTCATGCTCGGACGACGGGGGCACACCGTCACGCTGTTCGAGCAGGACACGCGGGAAGCCGGGGAGGACCTGCACCGGGACTTCTTCCACTGGGACCGTCCCCGCGTCCCGCAGGCCGTCCAGCCGCACTCCCTGCTCGCACCGGTGCGCACGGTGCTGCACGCCGAGGCGCCCGACGTCTACGCGGACCTGCTGGCGCGCGGCGCCCGGGAGTACCACGAGTTCGACTGGTTCGAGGAGCATCCGCCGCACCGGGACGGCGACGAGGAGCTGGTGACCCTCCGCACCCGCCGGATCGTGCTGGAGGCCGCGCTGGCCTCGGCCGTGCGGCGGGAGCCCACCGTCGACGTGCGGCGCGGACGCCGGGTCGACGGCCTCACCTTCGCGCCGGGACGCCCCGCCCGGGTCACCGGCGTCGCGGTCGGCGCGGACACCCACCCGGCGGACCTGGTCGTCGACGCGGCCGGCCGTCGCTCCCCGGTCCCCGGGATGCTCGTCGCGGCGGGGTGCCGTCCGCCCGTGGTCGAGAGCCACCGCGCCGGGATCGCCTACCTCTGCCGCTGGTACCGCGTGCGGGAGGACGGCCCCCGCGACCCGGGCCGGCTGCGGAACGGCTCCTCCACGCCGTTCGCGCTCGCCGGGGTCTTCCCCTCCGACAACGACACCTTCGCGGTGAACGTGGTGGTCTCCACCGCCGACCCGAGCCGAGGAGCGCTCACCGACCCCGCCGTGTTCGAGGCCGTCGCCCGCAGCTTCCCCGCCACCGCCGCCTGGCTCGACCTGGCCGCCGAACCGCTGTCGGACGTCCTGGCGATGGCCGGCCTGGACAACCGCTGGACCTCCCTCGTCGACGCCGAGGGCCCCGTCGTCACCGGCCTGGTCAACGCCGGGGACAGCCTCGTCCACACCAACCCGACGCTCGGCCACGGCGCGGCCCTCGGCCTGCGCGCCGCCCAGTACCTCGCCGGCCACGTCGAGCAGACGGTGGCGGACCCGGGCGGCTACCACGACTGGACGGTGCGCGCCCTGCGCCCCTGGTTCGACGCGCAGGTGGCGGCCGACCGGGTCGCCGGGCAGCGTCTCGCCGAGGGCGCGGAGTCCACGGACCGGCGGGCCGCCGCCCTGGCCGCCTGCGCCTTCGACGACCCCGTCGTCATGCGGGCCCGCGCCCAGGTGCGGCACCTGCTGCGGACGCCCGGCGAGGCCTACGCGACCGACGAGGTCGACCGCAGCGTCACCGCCTGGCTGGCCGCCCGCCCGGACTTCGAGCCGGCGCACGACGGCCCGACCCGCGCCCAGTGGGACGCCCTCGTCCCGGCCTGACGCCCCCTCACGCTCCGGAGGCTCACGCACCGGTCCGCGCGGTGCATGAACGGCCTGTGCGCGAACGGCCGGTGCGCCCGAAGGAGCCGCGAGGCCCCCTGTTAGCCTCTTCGGCATGATCATGATGAAGCGGGGGGCCGGGCGGAAGGTGTCCGAGGAGTCGGAGGCCGGTCCGCAACGGGCCCTGATCACCTCCAGTTTCGTCAACCGGGTGGGCAACGGCCTCTTCAACGCCGCGTCCGTCCTCTACTTCACGCTCGTGGTGCACCTGCCCGCCACCCAGGTCGGGGCGGGCCTGACGATCGCCGGCCTCTGCGGCCTGGTGGCCGGCATCCCGGCGGGCAACCTGGCCGACCGCTACGGGCCGCGCGTGGTCTGCCTGGCCTCCCTCGCCGTCCAGGCCGTATCCATGACGGCCTTCGTCCTCATCGACAGCTGGCTCGCCTTTGTCCTGCTCGCCACCGTGGAACGGCTGGCCGCCTCGGCGGGCGGCGCCGCGGGCGGCGCGCTCATCGCCAGGGCCGGCGGCGAGCGTCCCGCCGCGTTCCGGGCCAGGCTCCGGACCTACGTCAACCTCGGCGTGGTCCTGGGCACCCTGGGCGCGGGTGTCGCCCTCCAGGTCGACACCCGCGCCGCCTACACCGCGCTGATCCTCGCCAACGCCGCCAGCTTCGCCGGCGCCGCACTGGTCGTCCTGCTCGGCGTCCCCGCCTACCCGCCGCTGCCCCGGCCCGAGCAGCACCGCCAGTGGTCGGTCCTGGCCGACCGGCCGTACGTGTCCTTCGTCGCCCTCTACAGCGCCATGGGCCTGCAGTACCAGACCGTTGCGCTGCTCCTGCCGATCTGGCTCAGCGCCCACACCGACGCACCGCGCTGGACCGTGGCGGCGGTCTACGCGATGAACAGCGGCGTCTGCGTGCTGTTCCAGAGCAGGCTCGGCTCCAAGGTGGAGACCCCGCACCAGGGCGGGCGCGCCTTCCGCCTCGCCGGCCTCATGTTCCTGCTCAGCTGCCCCCTGATGGCACTGACGGCCGACGTCCCCGCCTGGGTGGCGCCGGTGCTCGCCGTGCTCGCGGTGGTCCTCCACAGCATCGGCGAGGTGTGGGAGTCCTCGGCCGGCTACGCACTCGGCTTCGGCCTCGCGCCCGACCACGCCCAGGGCCAGTACCAGGGCCTGCTCGGCCTCGGCTTCAACGCGGGCCAGGCCCTCGCCCCGCTGGTCCTGACCGGCGCCGTCCTCGGCCTCGGCCACACGGGATGGCTGCTCCTCGGCCTCTTCTTCGCCGCCCTGGGCGCCGCCGCCCCGCCGCTGGCCGGCTGGGCCGAGCGCACCCGCCCGGCGCACCCGGCCCCCGACGTCCCTGCCGGGGCCGACGCCCCCGACCGGCTCAGCTCGTGACCGCCTCCGCGATCCGCCGGGCGGCCTGGGCGGGTGTGAGGTGCGTGGTGTCGACGACCTCGGCCTCCGCGTGCAGCCAGGTGCGGGCCGCCTCGGCGTAGGGCTCCAGGTGCCTGAGGCGGAACGGCGAGGGGCCGCCGAGCACGGTGTCCCCCTCGATCCGCCCGCGCAGGGTGTCCTGGTCGGCGTGGAGGACGAAGTGCCTTACGGGGATGCCGTGGTGGGCCAGACCCGCCGCGATCTCGCGCCAGTACCGCTCGACCAGGACGGTCATCGGCATCACCAGCGTGCCCCCGGTGTAGTCGAGCACCCGCCGGGCGGTCTCCACCACGAGCGGCCGCCACGGCGGCCAGTGCTGGAAGTTGTCCGTCCTGGGCAGCCCCGGCGTGATGTCCATGAGCGTCTCGCCGACCTTCTCGGCGTCGAACACCCGCGACTCCGGGATCAGTGGCTGCACCAGCGCGGCCGTCGTCGTCTTGCCCGCACCGTGGGTGCCGTTGAGCCATACGATCATGCACCCGATCCTAGGGCGGGTCTTCAAACCCGCGCCTGCGGGGCGACGCCGGGGCACGCACGCCCCCAGCCTTCGGCCGGGAGGTACCCCCACGCCGGCTTCTCGTCGGTCGCCGATGGCCCCCAGCCTTCGGCCGGGAGGTACCCCCACCGCATGGACTCCCTCCTCGGCACCGCCGATGCACGCACCCGTGGGGGTCCCTCCCGGCCGGAGGCTGGGGGAGCCGCCCCGCCCGCCCTCCGGGCGGACGGCGGGGGTTTGAAGACCCGCCCTAGAGCGCGAACGCTGCCGGGGCCGGTCCCTCCGTCCGGGGTGCCAAGTCCCGGACGGTTCCCACCCGGTGTTCCGGGACTCCGTCCGGGTTCGGGTCCGTCAGCTGTCCCCGACGGGCCGGAGGTGGGCGTCCAGGAAGGCCCGGACGCCCGCCCCGTCGGTCGCCTCCGTCGTGGTGGCCACCGCTTTGCCGTCCAGGACGAGCACGAAGGTCGGCGCGCCCAGCACCCCGTACCGTGCGGTGGCCGCCGGGCAGCGCACGATGTCGGTGCGGACGACGGCGACGTGGCCCGCGTACTCGCGGGCCACGTCCTTGATCACCGGTTCCAGGTTCTTGCAGGCGGCGGCCCACACGCCCCAGAAGTACGCGAGCACCGGACCGTCGACGTGCGCGAGCACGAAGTCGAATTCCGCGTCCTCCTTGGGATGGTGCACCCCGACTGCTGCCATGCGGTCTTCTCCTTCGTCGTCGCGACCGGCTCGCTCGCCGCCCCATTCTCCCTGGTCGGCGCTCCGCCGGCGGCACCCGTGCCTCGGAGCCCGGGCGCGGGCCGTCGGCCACCCGCAACGGACTCGTCGCCGGAGGCCGGGGCCCCGGCCTGCCGCCGAGTGCCTCTTCTTCCCCTCACCTATGTCCTTCCGCGGCACCCCGCGAGGAGGGCGGCGACCATCCGTGCCACCTCGTCCCGGCCGTAATCGGGGCCGGTGATGGACAGGTTGCCGATGGCGCGCATCAACGTGTAGGCGGTGATGCCGGGTTCGAGTTCGCCGGCCGCAGCGCAGGCGTCCAGGAGTGTCGCGCAGGCGGGGACCAGGGTGTCGAGCATCAGGGCGTGGAGGTTCTCCAGCCCCGGGTCGCCGGACCCCAGCGCCGCACCGAGGCCGTGCTTGGTCACGAGGAACTCCACGAACGCGTCCGCCCAGCGGGTCAGGGCGGTGAACGGGGAGTCCGACGCCTCCAGCAGCCGGGGCGCGAGCGCGGCACAGGTGTCGATCTGGTGCCGGTAGACGGCGGTGACGAGGTCGGCCCGGGTCGGGAAGTTCCGGTAGAGCGTGCCGACGCCGACGCCGGCGCGTTCGGCGATGTCCCGGACGGGGGCCTGGACCCCCTGCTCCACGAAGACCGCCGCGGCGGCCGCCAGTACGCCGTCGCGGGTGCGCCGGGCCTGCGCCTGGCGTACTCCGACCGGTTCGGGCACGGGCTTCTCCTTTACTCGCGGAACAACGTTCCGCTAGATTGGCGGAACGCTGCTCCGCCAAATTATGGCAGAGCCCTCCCCTGGCGAAAGCGCAGGTCCCCCATGCCCGTCCGCCCTCTCGAACAGCGGATCGTCTCGGTCAAGCCCATCGCCGTGCCCGCACCCGGCCGCGGCGTCGAGCTGCAGGTGAAGGTCACCGCCCCGGTGGCGGGCCGGGACCTTCCCGTCCTCGTGTTCTCCCACGGCAACGCCTGGTCCCTCGACGGGTACGAGCCCCTCGTCGACCGCTGGGCCGCGGCCGGATTCGTCGTCGTGCAGCCCACCCACCTGGACTCCCGCCGCAACGGCATCGGCTGGGAGGACCCGCGCTTCGCCACCGTCTGGCGGGTGCGGATCGCCGACCTCCACGCGGTCCTCGACCACCTCGGCGACATCCTTCTCCAGGTGGGCGGTCTGGAGGCCCGGGCCGACCGTGGACGGATCGCGGTCGTCGGCCACTCCTGGGGCGCCCAGACGGCCGGCGCGCTCCTCGGCGCGCGCGTGCTCGACGCCGACGGCGTTCCCGGCGAGGACTTCTCCCACCCCGCGGTCGCGGCCGGCGCACTGATCGCGGCGACCGGAACCGGTGACACGCTCACCCCGTTCGCCGTCGAGCACCTTCCGTTCATGAGGCCGGACTACTCCACCATGACCGCCCCCACCCTGGTCGTCGCGGGCGGCAAGGACCGGTCGCGGCTCTCCACCCGGGGGCCGGACTGGTTCACCGACGCCTACCACCTCGGCCCGTCCCCGAAGAGCCTGCTCGCCGTCGCCGACGGTGAGCACACCATGGGCGGCATCGCCGGCGAGGCGGTCGCCGAGACCACCGACGAGGACCCCGCCCGCGTCGCCCTCGTCGCCGACGCGATCTCCGCCTACCTCCTCGACGCGCTCAAGGTCGACGGCACCGCCTGGAGTGCCTTCAACGACGCTGCCACCGAAGGCACATGGAGCATCTCCGGCAAGTGAACCCGACCGGCCCGGCCCGGGCCCTGCGCCCAGGCCCTGCGCCACGGCCCTGCGCCACGGCCCCTACGTCCCGGCCTGCTGGTAGAGCGTCACCAGGAGGCCGTGCACCGGCTCGCCCTCCGGACCCTCCTCCGCCTCGTCGACCAGTTCGGCCAGCGCCTTGGCGAGCCGGGCCGCCTTGGCCGGGCTGAGCCGGATGTGGCGCAGGGTCAGGAGATGGTCGACGGGGGAGCGCTCCAACTCCTGGGCGACGGCGCCGAACAGCGCGGCCGTGCCATCGGCCCGGGGACGGGCGACGGCGAGCCGCTCGGCGGTCCGCCGGTAGTACCTCTCGGTGCCGCCGCGGACCTGCCGCGTTCCCGCCTCCTGGATCAGCCCCGCCTCGGACAGCACCCCGAGGTGGTGGGAGACGCTGCCCTTGTTCACCCCCAGCTGCGCGGCGAGCCGACTGATCGTCGACGGCCGGCCGCTGAGGGCGAACAGCAGGCGCTGGCGGGTGGGGTGGGCGAGTGCGGTGTGCTGCAGGTGCGTGCTGATCCGCTGGACGCTGTCGTCCGGTTGTTGGCTCACCGGATCAAGCGTTAAGTACGTTTGACGCTTTGGCAAGCCGCTGGTGTACTCCCTGCCATGACCTCCACCACATCGTCACCCGCGTTGGACACCGTCGCCGTCGTCGAGTCGGTCGCCGACCTGGTCCGCGAGAACTACGTCTTCCCCGATGTCGCCGGGGAGCTCGCGGACCTGCTGCGCCGCCGGAGCGCCGAGGGCTCGTACCCGGCCGGATCCGCCGAGGAGTTGGCCGACGCGGTCACCGCGGACCTGCGGTCCGTCAACGGCGACCTGCACCTGGCGCTGAAGCACCACGCCGTGCCGGTGCCGTCGGGGCAGGGCGAGGCGGTGCTCGCCGAGATGCGGCGGAAGTTCGACGCCACCCTGGGCGGCGTTCCGCGGGTCGAGCTCCTCGACGGCGGCGTCGCGGTGCTGGAGATCTCGTCCCACATGTTCCCGCTGGACTGGGCCGCGCAGCCGCTGGCCGCGGCGCTCTCGCTGGTGGCGCCGGCCGAGGCGCTCGTTCTGGACCTGCGTCGCAACCTCGGCGGCGACCCGGACACGGTGGCCTTCGTCTGCGGCTACCTGCTCGACGGCCGTACCCACCTCAACACCATGGTCTCGAAGCAGGGGGAGCGGGTCGCGCAGTCCTGGACGCCCCCGTTCGTGCCGGGTGCCCGCTTCGGCGCCGACAAGCCGGTCTACGTCCTGACGAGCGGGAAGACCTTCTCCGCGGGCGAGGAACTCGCCTACGACCTGCAGCAGCTCAGCCGCGCCGAGGTCGTCGGCGAGGCCACCCGCGGCGGCGCCCACCCGCGCGACGGCTGGACGGTGCACCCGCACCTGGAGCTCAGCGTGCCCGTCGCCCGCGCGGTCAACCCGGTCTCGGGCACCAACTGGGAGGGCACCGGCGTCCGCCCCGACGTCCCCTGCGACGCCGAGGACGCGCTCGACCGCGCCCTGTCCCTGGCCCTGGCGCGCCTGGCGGGGTAGTTCCCGGCCGGGTGGCGCCGCAAGTCGTGGAGCTGTGCCACGACAGGGGTCCGGTGCGAAGTCGCTTGCTGCGGCTTCGCACCGGACCCCTGTGTCATGGCGGGGCGGCGGCGGGGCCCGGGCCGTCCATTGCTGGGACCGTGTCCCCCCGGCGGGACCTGTGGCCCGGTGCCTCTTGCCTGTCGCCCCGCCTGTTGCCCTACTGGTCCACGGCGTCGGTCGTGCCCTGCCAGCCGTCGAGGTCGGCGAGCCGTTCCGCCAGGGCGGAGCGTATGCCCGTTGCGGCGGAGGTGCCGAGGGCCAGGCGCAGTGGGGGATTGGGGCTGTCGACCGCCGTCCGGATGCCGGCGGCGATCCGCGCCGCGGCGGAGAACGCGGTCGCGGGCAGTTCCCCGATGCCCTTCTGGACCTCGCGGACGGTCGGGTCGTAGTCGTCCAGGCCGGCCGCGACATCGAGGTTGGCGAGGAACGGGGTCGCGGTCAGCCCGGGCTGGACGAGCGTGACCTTGATGCCGAGTGGTGCGACCTCGGCCGCGAGCGCGTCCGACAGCCCTTCGACCGCGTGCTTGGTGGCGGCCAGCAGGCCCACGCCGGGGTGGGCGGACTGCCCGTAGACCGACGAGCCCTGGAGGACGTGCCCCGACCGCTGGGCCCGGAGTACCGGCAGCGTTGCGCGGAGCACGTTGAGCACCCCGAACACATTGGTGTCGAAGACGGCGCGGGCCTGCGCGTCGGAGACCTCCTCGACGGCTCCGAACAGTCCGTAGCCCGCATTGTTGGCCACCACGTCGATCCGGCCGAACCGGGCGACCGCGGCGTCCACGGCGCCCTGGACGGCTCTCTCGTCACGTACGTCCGTCCGGACGAGGAGCAGGCGCCCGCCGTGGGCCTGCGCCGTCCCGTCCAGGGGGGAGGTGTCGCGGGCGAGGGCCGCGACGTTGTCGCCGTTCTCCAGTGCCTGGAGCGTCAGTTCGCGGCCGATGCCGGACGTCGCACCGGTGATCAGCCAGGTGCGGAGGTGGGTGCGGGGGGTGGAGTTTTGATTCATGTTGCGACCGTATCGCATTAGAACGCAACGCGTCGACCTCGATCGGCTCGACGGTTGCCCACTAGCCGGAATAGCTCCACTCGCGCTGCGGTACTGTGGGGGGATGACCACAGCGACGGCCGGATCCCCCGGACCAAGCCCGCGCACCGTCACGCCGACGGTGGAGACCGTGCTTGCCTTCGTGAACACGCGCGCCGACGGCGCGGGCCGCCGCGAACTCTTCGGGGACGGCGACTCGTTCGCCGCCTGGCTGGCCGAGCGCGACGAGTTCGGCGGCGGAACCGTGGTCACCGACGCCGATGCCGCGGCCGCGCGCGAACTGCGCGACGCCCTGGTGACGCTGCTGCTCGCGCACTCGGGCGACGAGGAGAGCCGGGGCGAGCCGCTGCTGCGCGCCGAGCGGTACCTGCGACGCGTGGGCCCGCTCTACCCGCTGGCGACGGTGGTCACGGCCGGCGGGGTCGAGCTGGCCTCGCCGCAGGCGGGAGCGCCGCGCGTGTTCGGCACCGTCCTGGCCGCGGTGACGACCTTCGCCGGGACCGGCGACTGGGCCCGCATCAAGGCCTGCCGCAACCCGCCGTGCCACTTCGGCTTCCTCGACCGCACCCGCAACGGGGGAGGGCTGTACTGCAGCACCGGCTGCGGCTCCCAGGTCTCCATGCGCAAACACCGCCGACGCCTGCGTGAGACCGCCACCCAGCCCGAGTCCTGAGCCCTCGCTGGCGAGCAGGGCTCACGGGTGGTTCGGATTGATCCACACCGCGTCGAAGTCCTCCGCGCTGAACGTCGACGAGAACCCCTGCCACTCGTCCGCGGTCGTCAGCGGATAGCCCGGGTCGACGGCGAGCGTGACCGGGTCGAGGCGAACGTACTTGTCCCCCTTGAAGAGATAGGTCCTGCCGTCGGGAAGGCGGACGCCGTCGTCGATGTCGGCGCCGAATCCCGCGTCGGCCAGGCTGGGCGCGATCGAGGAGATCGAGTCCGGCCCCTGGAGGATCCCGCTCGGATCGTCCGCGCGCAGGCAGCGGTCGTCGTGGAAGAACCAGTACGAGCCGTCGCCCACGTCGAAGGCGCCGTCGAGGTAGTCCTCGAAGCCGGTGCCCGTGAGGAAGTTCGCCCAGCCGTTGGTGATCGGCCAGGGGTACGGGGGTTCGCCCGCAAGGTCGACGATGTTGTTCTGCGCGATGTCGTAGCGGACGTAGGTGCCGCCCTTGTAGAAGTAGACGTACCCGCCGGCGTCGTTCACGGCCGCGTCCAGTCCGCTCGCGAATCCCCGGGCCGCCATGCTTCCCCAGTTGGTGGCGATCGGTTTCACGTACTCGACGGTTCCGGGGTCCGGGTCGAGCTGGTAGCGCGCGTAGTTCCCGCCCTTGATGAAGTAGACCTTCGCTCCCATGACACACCTCCGCCTCGGGGCGCCAACCTTCGAAGGCGTCACGTTGGGGTTCCTGTGGGGTCGTTGGTGCTGCCTGCGGTACCTCCCTGGTTCCCGCCTGCACCCGGGGACTTCCCGCGTGCACCCGGGAATGCGAATCCGGCCGGCGGCCTGCTACTGCGTCAGGTGTCCCCACGTCTGCGGCCCGACGATGCCGTCGACCGCGATGGCGACGCGCTGCTGGAATTCCCGCACGCGGCCGTCCGTGACCGGGCCGAACCGGCCGTCGACGGCGAGCTGCAGGTCGGGCAGGTGGTCGTTCAGCAGCCGCTGCAGCTTCCGTACCGCGGGGCCGTGCGAGCCCTGCTGCAGGGTGGGCGTACCGGCGGAGGCCTCCTGCGCCAGCTCGCCGTCCGTCAGCATGCCCCAGGTCTGGGGGCCGACGATGCCGTCGACGATGATCTCGACGCGCCGCTGGTACTCGCGCGCCCGGGCATCCGTCGCGGGTCCGAAGTCTCCGTCGACGGCCAAGGAGGGCAGGTCGGGCACGTGCTCGTTCAGCAGGCGCTGGAGCTTGCGTACCGCCTCCCCCTGGGAGCCCTGGCTGAGGGTGGGGGTGCCGATGCCGTCCGACGCACCCGAGCCGGGTCCGGTGGTCTGGACGTCCAGGTAGAACGCGTACTTGCCGATATCGCCGGCGTCGTCCACGCCGGTGAGGACGATGGTGTCGGTGAACTGCAGTGTCCGCGGGTCGTCGGGCCGGGTGCGGACCTGGCGGCGGGAGTTCGCGGACAGGAGCTGGTCCTTGGACAGTGCGATCGCCCCTGGGTTGTAGGCGTCGTCCTTGATGCCGAACAGATCGGCGACGAGGTTGACGAAAGCCTCGGAGAGGAGCCCGATCAAGGGTGTGGCGATGGTGGCCACTCCACCCCCGGCGAAGACGGCAACGGCGGCGGTGGCCGCCTTGGAGACGGCCACCGAGATGGCTTTCTTCTCCTCCGTCACGTCGCCGGAGTCGAACTCCACTAAGGTCGCGGAGACCGTGAGGTCCTGCGCGGGGCCGGAGTAGAGCGGCTGCTGGACGGCGACCATCCGCTGGCCCGGGGGTCCGAGTACGTACCTCCCATTGCCGCCGTCCGGGAACGCGATCACGGGCTGCGGATTCATGCCCGCTATCAGCTGGATCGTGCCGAAGACCTCGTCCTTCGCTTCCTGACGAATCTGGCACTCGAGCCCGGTCCACATGACCTTGACGTCCGCCATGATGCATCGATCCCTGGGGTCGGGGCCGGGCAATGAGACGCTTCCCCCGGTTGGCGGTGACAGTGGCCGGCCGTGTGAAATTCCGCCCTGCCGAATCGGTCGGGAGAGTTCCGGCTCGGCCGAACGCCCTTCCTCTTCCAATCTACTCCGCCCCGGTGCCGTGTCCTGTTGCCGTCGGTGATCATCTTCCGTCCTGTGCACCGGGAGCGGCCGGGTGGCGTGCTTCGGCTCGTTCCGCCCGCCCGCCCGCCCGCCAGCCAGCCCGGTCCGTCCGGTCCCTTGGGCGCCTGAAAACAAGCAGGCGTGATTGCTCTTTCTCCCGGTGGGTGCCAGTCTGCTCACCGACGGCGATCGTTGGGCCACCTCTGGGGGTAGGCGTGCGAGTGGGGTCGGAGGCCGGGGCGGGTGACCGGGCGGTGTTGCGGGTCGGGAATGCTTCGGGGTTCTACGGGGACCGGTTCTCGGCGATGCGGGAGATGCTCACCGGTGGGCCGCTGGACGTGCTCACCGGGGACTATCTGGCCGAGTTGACGATGCTGATCCTGGCGCGGGACCGGTTGAAGGACCCGTCGCTCGGCTATGCGAAGACCTTTCTGCGGCAGCTGGAGGAGTGCCTCGGCCTCGCGCTGGAGCGCGGGGTGCGGATCGTGGTCAACGCGGGTGGGCTGAACCCCGCGCGACTGGCCGACGCGGTGAGGGAGTTGGCGAAGAGCCAGGGGCTGGACCCGGCCGTCGGGCATGTCGAGGGTGACGATCTGCTGCCCCGGGGTCGAGAACTCGGACTTCCCCAGGGGCTGTTGGCGGCCAATGCCTATCTCGGGGCGTTCGGGATCGCCGAGTGCCTGCGCGGCGGGGCGGACGTGGTGGTGACCGGGCGGGTCACCGACGCGGCGCTGGTGGTCGGTCCGGCCGTCGCCCACTTCGGGTGGGGCGCGCAGGACTTGGACGCGCTCGCGGGAGCCGTGGTGGCGGGGCACGTGCTGGAGTGCGGTGCGCAGGCCACCGGCGGCAACTACGCGTTCTTCCGGGAGCACGACGTGACCCGGCCCGGGTTCCCGCTCGCCGAGCTCCACCCGGACGGGTCCAGCGTCATCACCAAGCACCCGGGTACCGGCGGCGCGGTCACCGTCGGCACGGTGACCGCCCAACTCCTGTACGAGACCGGCGGTCCGCGCTACCTCGGCCCGGACGTCACCGCCCGGCTGGACACCGTCCGGCTGACCGAGGACGGGCCGGACCGGGTACGGATCGACGGGGTGCGCGGCGAGGCGCCCCCGGCCACCCTCAAGGCCGGGCTCAACCGGCTCGGCGGCCACCGCAACGAGGTGGTGTTCGTCCTCACCGGGCTCGACATCGAGGCCAAGGCCGACCTGGTGCGGCGGCAGTTCGAGGAGGGACTGGCACCCGACCGGCGGCCGGCCGAACTGCGGTGGACACTGGCCCGCACCGACCACGCCGACGCCGCCACCGAGGAGGCCGCCTCCGCGCTGCTCCGGCTCACCGCCAGGGACCGCGACCCGGCCCGGGTCGGGCGCGAACTCGGGCGGGTGGCCGTCGAGATGGGGCTGGCCGGGTACCCGGGCTTCCACCTCACCGCCCCGCCCGGGCCGGGCGCGCCGTACGGGGTGTTCGAGGCCGCGTACATCGGCGCGGGGGAGGTCGAGCACACCGCCGTACTGCCGGACGGGCGCCGGGTGACCGTCCCGCCCGCACCGGTCACCGCCACCACCCAGGACGAACCGGAGCAGGAGCGGCCGGACGAGGACGGCACGGAGGCGGGCGGAACCGACTTCGGCCCCACCCGCCGGGCACCGCTCGGCCTGGTGGCCGGTGCCCGCAGCGGCGACAAGGGCGGCGACGCCAATCTCGGCGTCTGGGCCCGGGACGAACCCGGCCGGCGCTGGCTCGCGCACACCCTCACCACCGAACTCCTTCGTGAACTCCTCCCGGAGACGGCGGAGTTGCCGATCACCCGGCACCTCCTGCCGAACCTCCGCGCGCTCAACTTCACCATCACCGGCCTGCTCGGCGAGGGCGTCGCCGCCCAGCACCGCTTCGACCCGCAGGCGAAGGCGCTGGGGGAGTGGCTGCGCTCGCGCCGACTCGACATCCCGGAGGCCCTGCTGTGACCGTCCTGCCCACCCGCCTCGACCCGGGCGGCGCCGAGTACACCGCGTCCCGGGAGGCGATGCTCGCCAAACTCGCCGCGCTGGACGGCGAGCACGCCGAGGCACTGGCCGGCGGCGGCCCCAAGTACGTCGAACGCCACCGCAAGCGCGGCAAGTTGCTCGCCCGCGAGCGGATCGAGCTGCTGATCGACGAGGACTCGCCGTTCCTGGAACTCTCCCCGCTCGCCGCCTGGGGCAGCGACTACCCGGTCGGCGCCGCGCTGGTCACCGGCATCGGCGTGGTGGAGGGCGTCGAGTGCGTGATCACCGCCAACGACCCCACCGTGCGCGGCGGCGCCTCCAACCCGTGGACACTGCGCAAGGCGCTGCGGGCCAACGAGATCGCCCTCACCAACCGGCTCCCGCTGGTGAACCTGGTCGAGTCCGGCGGCGCCGACCTGCCCAGCCAGAAGGAGATCTTCATCCCCGGCGGCGCGTTGTTCCGCGACCTCACCCGGCTCTCCGCCGCCGGAATCCCCACCGTTGCCGTCGTCTTCGGCAACTCCACGGCCGGCGGCGCCTACGTGCCCGGCATGTCCGACCACACCGTGATGGTCAAGGAACGGGCCAAGGTCTTCCTCGGCGGACCGCCACTGGTGAAGATGGCCACCGGCGAGGAGTCCGACGACGAGTCGCTCGGCGGCGCCGAGATGCACGCCCGGGTCTCCGGCCTGGCCGACCACTTCGCGCTGGACGAGCCGGACGCACTGCGCCTGGCCCGCCGGATCGTCGCCCGGCTCAACCACCGCAAGCCGGGCCCCGATCCGGACCGGTTCGCCGAGCCGCCGAAGTACGCCGAGGAGGAGCTGCTCGGCATCGTCCCCGGTGATCTGAAGGTCCCCTTCGACCCGCGCGAGGTGATCGCCCGGATCGTCGACGGCTCGGACTTCGACGAGTTCAAGCCGCGCTACGGCAGCAGCCTCGCTACCGGCTGGGCCCGCCTGCACGGCTACCCGGTCGGCATCCTGGCCAATGCGCAGGGCGTGCTGTTCAGCCAGGAGTCGCAGAAGGCGGCCCAGTTCATCCAGTTGGCGAACCAGCGGGCGGTCCCGCTGCTGTTCCTGCACAACACCACCGGCTACATGGTCGGCAAGGACTACGAGCAGGGCGGCATCATCAAGCACGGCGCGATGATGATCAACGCCGTCGCCAACTCGCGGGTGCCGCACCTGTCCGTGCTGATGGGCGCCTCGTACGGGGCGGGGCACTACGGCATGTGCGGGCGGGCCTACGAGCCGAGGTTCCTGTTCGCCTGGCCGAGTGCCAAGTCGGCGGTGATGGGGCCGCAGCAGTTGGCCGGGGTGCTGTCGATCGTCGCCCGGCAGTCGGCCGCGGCGAAGGGGCAGCCGTACGACGAGGACGCGGACGCCGCGATCAGGGCCATGGTGGAGCAGCAGATCGAGGCCGAGTCGCTGCCGGTGTTCCTGTCCGGCCGACTCTACGACGACGGGGTGATCGACCCGCGCGACACCCGCACCGTGCTCGGGCTCTGCCTCTCGGCGATCCACAACGCGCCGGTCGAGGGCGCACCCGGCTACGGCGTCTTCCGGATGTGAGGGAGCTTCCCGCGATGACCACCGACCACCCGCACATCAGCGACACCCCGCGCACCAGTGACCACCCCCGCGCTACCGACAGCCCGCCGGTCACCAGTCCGCCGATCACGAACGCGCCGGTCACCAACGCGCCGATCACGAACGCGCCGATCACGAACGCGCCGGTCACCAACGCCCCGATCACCAACCTGCTGGTCGCCAACCGCGGCGAGATCGCCCGCCGGATCTTCCGCACCTGCCGTGAACTCGGCATCGCCACCACCGCCGTGTACGCCGACCCGGACGCGGCCGCCCCGCACGTCCGGGAGGCCGACACCGCCGTCCGGCTGCCCGGTGCCGCGCCCGCCGACACCTACCTGCGGGCCGATCTGATCGTCCGCGCCGCGCTGGAGGCCGGCGCCGACGCCGTCCACCCCGGGTACGGATTCCTCTCCGAGAGCCCCGGGTTCGCGCAGGCCGTGCTGGACGCCGGCCTGGGCTGGGTCGGGCCGCCGCCGGCCGCGATCGCCGCGATGGGGTCCAAGACCGCCGCCAAGCGGCTGATGGCCGAGGCCGGCGTGCCCGTGCTGGACGCGCTCGACGCCCCGACCGAGGCCGACCTGCCGCTGCTGGTCAAGGCGGCCGCCGGCGGGGGCGGGCGCGGCATGCGGATCGTCCGGGACCTCGCCGACCTGCCGGCCGAACTCGGCGCGGCCCGGGCGGAGGCGGCCAAGGCCTTCGGCTCGGACGAGGTGTTCTGCGAGCGCTACCTGCCCACCGGCCGCCACGTCGAGGTCCAGTTGCTGGCGGACGCGCACGGCACGGTCTGGGCGGTCGGCGACCGTGACTGCTCACTGCAGCGGCGCCACCAGAAGGTGATCGAGGAGGCGCCGGCCCCCGGAGTCCCGGACGACGTCCGCACGGCCCTGCACGCCGCGGCGGTGAGCGCGGCCCGGGCGATCGGCTACACCGGCGCCGGCACCGCCGAGTTCCTGCTCGCCGAGGACGGCCGGTTCTGGTTCCTGGAGATGAACACCCGGCTCCAGGTCGAGCACCCGGTCACCGAGGCCGTCACCGGACTTGACCTGGTCGCACTCCAACTCGCCGTCGCGGAGGGGGAGAAGCTCCCCGGCCCGGACGCGCCGCCGACCGCCGGGCACGCCGTCGAGGCCCGGCTGTACGCGGAGGACCCGGCCAAGGACTGGCAGCCCGCCACCGGGACCCTGCACCGGCTCGAACTCGTCACCGACCACCAGGAGTTCACCTCGACCGGCGAGGCCGGACTGCGACTGGACCCCGGGGTCGCGCCCGGTGACGAGATCACCCCGCACTACGACGCGATGCTCGCCAAGGTGATCGCCTGGGCGCCGACCCGCACGGCCGCCGCCCGGCGGCTGGCGGACGCGCTGGCCCGCGCCAAGGTCCACGGACCGGCCACCAACCGGGAGTTGCTGGTCCGGGCGCTGCGCCACCCGGCCTTCCTGGCCGGGCAGGTGCACACCGGTTTCCTGGCCGAGCACGCGGCCGGGCTCCTCGCGCCGGACACCAAGGGCGCCGGACGCGCGGCGCTGGCCGCCGCCCTCGCCGAGGCGGCCGCCCGGTCCACGGCGCGGACCGGCGCGCTGCCCTCGGGCTGGCGCAACCTGCCGTCCCAGCCGCAGGCCAGGCGCTACCGCACCGAGGACGGCACGGAGTCGGTGGTCCGCTACCGGCTCACCCGGGACGGACTGCGGGCCGAGGAGCACCCTGGGGTGACGCTGGTCGAGGCTTCCGCCGAGCGGGTGGTGCTGAGCGAGGGGGAGGTCCGCCGCGGCTACGACATCGCCCGCCACGGCGACCGGGTCCACGTCGACACGCCGTTCGGCAGCACCGTGCTCACGGCGCTCCCGCGCTTCCCCGACCCCGTCGGACAGACCGACCCCGGCGCCCTGCTGGCCCCGATGCCGGGCACCGTCGTCCGCACCGCGGCCGAGGTCGGCGACACCGTCACCGCCGGACAGCCGCTGCTCTGGCTGGAGGCGATGAAGATGGAGCACAAGGTCACCGCCCCGGCCGACGGCGTCCTCGCCGAACTCCGGGCCACCCCCGGGCAGCAGGTCGAACTCGGCACCCTGCTCGCCGTCGTGCACCCCGCGCCCTGACCACCGCCACGCCCACGCGCAAGCACCCCGCAGCCCCGCAGCTCCCCGCTACCCCGCAGCCCCGCGACCCCGGCCGAAGAACCGCCCGGAAGGACCAGCCATGTCCGCACCGCGCACCACCGCCCCCGGCAGCCAGCTGATCGAGACCCCCGAGCGCGCCGCCCTGCGCCGCGCCGTCGCCGACCTCGGCGGCCGCTACGGCTCCGCCTACTACCTCGCCAAGGCCCGCGCCGGCCGGCCAGCCGACGAGCTCTGGGCCGAGGCCGGCAAGGCCGGCTACCTCGGCGTCAACCTCCCCGCCGAGTACGGCGGGGGCGGCGGCGGGATCGCGGACCTCGCGATCGTCCTGGAGGAACTCGGCACCGCGGGCTGCCCGCTGCTCCTGCTGATCGTCTCCCCGGCGATCTGCGGCACCGTGATCGCCCGCTACGGCACCGAGGAGCAGAAGCGGCAGTGGCTGCCCGGTCTGGCCGACGGCAGCCGCCGGATGGCCTTCGGCATCACCGAGCCGGACGCCGGCTCCAACTCCCACCGGATCTCCACCGTCGCCCGCCGCGACGGCGAGGACTGGCTGCTGACCGGCCGGAAGGTGTTCGTCTCGGGCATCGACCACTGCGACGCCGTGCTGTTCGTCGCCCGCATCCGTGGGGGCACCTCCCGGCCGGAGGCTGGGGGAGACGCCCGCACCGGGAAGCTGAAGCCCGCCCTGTTCGTCGTCCCGCGCGAGACGCCCGGCTTCGAGTACCGGCCCATCCCGATGGAACTGGTCGCCCCCGAACGGCAGTTCCAGGTCTTCCTGGACGATGTGCGGCTGCCCGCCGAGGCCCTGGTCGGCGACGAGAACGCCGGGCTGCTGCAACTGTTCGCCGGCCTCAACCCCGAGCGGGTCATGACGGCGGCCTTCTCCCTCGGGCTGGCTCGGCAGGCGCTCGGCAAGGCCGTCGAGTACGCGCGCACCCGGGTCGTCTGGTCCACCCCGATCGGCGCCCACCAGGGTCTCGCGCACCCGCTGGCGCAGTGCGCGGTGGAGATCGAACTGGCCCGGCTGATGACCCAGAAGGCCGCGCTGCTCTACGACGAGGGCGAGGACGCCGCCGCCGGCGAGGCCGCCAACATGGCCAAGTACGCCGCCGGTGAGGCCGCCGCCCGGACCGTCGACCAGGCGGTGCAGACGCTCGGCGGCAACGGCCTCACCCAGGAGTACGGGCTGGGCGCGCTGCTCGCCGCCACCCGGGTGGGCCGGGTCGCCCCGGTCAGCCGCGAGATGGTGCTCAACTACGTGGCGCAGCACACCCTCGGCCTGCCCAAGTCGTACTGACCCGGCCCGGGCCCGGGCCGGGCAGCCGCCGCCTCGGACCGGGGCGCCGCGTCGGTGTCACCGGACGGAGGTCAGGTGCGCGAACACCACGGTGTTGGACTCGTAGCCGCCGGTGCGCCGGTCGAACTTCCCGCCGCACGTGATGACCCGCAGTTCGGCCCGGTCGGTGTCGCCGTAGACAAGGGCGTCCGGGAAGTCCCGCTTGGGGAACACCTTGACGGAGTCCACGGTGAACACCGCCGTGCGCCGGTCCTTGCGGGTCACGTCGACGGTGTCGCCGGGGCGCAGCAGCCCGAGCCGGTAGAACACCGCCGGGCCGTTGCGGTTGTCCGCGTGGCCGACGACGACGGCGTTGCCGGCGGCCCCGGGCGCGGTGCCGTCCCGGTACCAGGCGGCGAGGTTGCGCTGCTCCATCGGCGGGGTGGCCAGGGTCCGGGCGGCGGTCAGGCCGACGCCGGTCATCGGGGCGTCGACCTTGATCGCGGGGATCCGGATCCGGGTCGGTTCCGAGGCCGCCAGCGGCGGTGCGGCGGGGACCGGCGCCGGGGTGCGGACGGGGGCCGAGGCCGCCGGGGTCCGGTCGCTCGGTGCCGGGGGCAGCGGCGGCCCGCCGCCGTCGCTGCCGTCGCGGACCAGCCAGGTGCCGCCGGCCGCGAGCGCCACGGCGACGGCCCCGGCCGTCAGCGGGCCGGGGCCGCCGCGCCGCGCGCGGGGCGGACGGTCAGGACGCGGCATTGCGTCCGGGACGACGGCGCAGGGCGCGCAGGCCGAGTACGGCGGCCGCGGCGATCAGGCCGGCGCCGCCGAGTACCTGGGCGGTGCTGGCGCCGGAGGTGCCGCCGCCACCGGTGCCGACACCGCCGTGCGGCGCGCCGGTGGGCTTGGACGAGGGGCTCGGCGAGCCGCCGGGGGAGGGCGTGGCGGAGAGCGAGGGGGACGGCGTGGCGGAGGGCGAGGTGGTGGCGGTGGGCGACGGCGAGCTGCTCGCGCACTGCACCTCGAAGACCTTCTGCTTCCCGGTGCCGTTCTCGCCGACGAAGTTCCAGAGGAGCTTGTAGTGCCCGTCCGGCAGGCTGTACGTCGAGGTCGTCCCGGTGCCGTCGGGCAGCACGATCGCGCCGGCCAGTACCTGCGCGTTGCCGGTCGGCGGCTGCTGCTCGATGGTCCAGTTCACCAGCTGGACGGTGTCGAAGTCGAAGGCGTCCAGGTAGAACCGGCAGACCCTCGGATCGTCGTTCCGGTTGTTCACGGGGGTGTTGCTGTCGTGGACCTTGACGTCGCCGTTGTCCCCCGGCGCGGCCACCGCGAGCGGGGCGGTGCCGAGGGAGAGCGCGGCAGCGGCGGTCGCGGCGGCGAGCAGCCGGCGGGCGGACGGTGGAGGAGGGATGGTGCTCACGGTGGGGTGCTCCAGGGGCCGGGGCCGAGCCCGGGGACGGGCGGCCGTGGTGGACACCGTCCGGCCGGGTGCCCCCGGAGGCGGCCGTGCCACGCGCGGGCAGGGTTCGGTTTCCCCGAAATGGCCCTGTCCGGATCCCCGGCCCCGCGCTCCTCCGTCCGGGTCGTCCCCGGGCCCTCGGTCCGAGCCCCCCCCGCCCCTCGGTCCCCGCCGCCGCCCCCTCTGCCCGATTCGTCCTCCAACAGATCGTCGCATCATCGTTCTGGCATCTGACCGGATCC